>JBIPMR010000058.1:0-10713 GCA_044369025.1 Luteolibacter sp. | reverse complement strand
GGTGAAATGAACGGCACCATCCTCCAAGACCCCGTCAACATGGGCTACCTCGGGGTGAAGACCGCAGTCGCCAAGCTCAAGGGCGAGAAAGTCGAAGCAGTCATCGACACCGGTGCCACCTTGGTGAGCTCCGCGAACATGGACGACCCGAAAGTCGCCGCACTGATCAAATCGCAGCTTCCTTGAATGGGCTGAGAGCGGAGGGTGGAGGACTGGATTTCTCTCCACATTTTCAACGCTCTCAACTCCCAACCCTTCACCCCCAGCTTGATGTCCGCTCCCCAGCCACGCCTTCTGATGCGAGAAATCCGCAAGACCTTCGGCTCCACCATCGCCCTCGGGCGGGTGGATCTCGAAGTGCTGCCCGGCGAGGTCCACGCGCTCGTCGGCGAGAACGGCGCGGGCAAGAGCACCCTCATGAAAATCCTCTCCGGCGCCCACCTGCCTGACAGCGGGGAAATGCGGATCGACGGGAAACCCTATCAGCCACGCAATCCCCTTGACGCGCGCGCCTGCGGCGTCGGCATGATCTATCAGGAGCTGTCGATCGCGCCGCATCTCACCGTCGAGGAAAACATCGTGCTCGGCATGGAGCCGATGAGCGGACCCTTCGTGGACCGCAAGGCGATGCGGACCCGCGCGCTGGATGCCCTCGCCCACTTCGATCACCCGGACATCAAGCCGGACACCATCGCCGGGACGCTCTCGGTTTCCGCGCTCCAGTTGGTGGAAATCGGCCGCTCGCTGGCGATGGGTTGCAAGCTGCTGGTGTTCGATGAACCGACATCTTCTCTCGCCCAGAAGGACATCGAGCGGTTGTTCGCGTTGATCGACCGGCTGAAGGCGCAGGGCATTTCCATCATCTACATCTCCCACTTCCTCGAGGAGGTGAAACGCCTCGCCTCGCGCCTCACCGTCCTGCGCGACGGCACGGTCGTTGGCACCCGGGACGTCGCCACGGTGACACCCGAGGAAGTCGTTTCGATGATGGTCGGCCGCGACGTCGAGGATCTCTATCCGCGCACCCATCACCAGCCGGGCGAGAAACTGTTGGAAATCCGCAACCTTTCCGGGCACGAAAAACCGCGGGGTGTGAACCTCGATCTCCATCGCGGCGAAGTCGTCGGCATCGCCGGCTTGGTCGGCTCCGGCCGCACCGAGTTCCTGCGCGCGCTGTTCGGTCTGGACGGTGTGAAATCGGGCGAAATCCTTGTCGTCGGCAACTCCGGCTCCGCCACCCCGCGCAAGCGCTGGCAACAGGGGCTCGGCCTGCTCAGCGAGAACCGTAAGGAGGAAGGTCTCGCGCTCAATCTATCCATCGCCGATAACGTCACCCTCACCTGTCTCGAACGTTTCGGCAGTGGCGGCAGCGTTTCGCCAAAAAAACAACGTGCCGCCACCTCGCTGTGGATCAAACGGCTCGGCATCAAGTGCCAGGGTCCGGCCCAACCGGTCGGCGCGCTGTCCGGCGGAAACCAACAGAAAGCCGCGTTCGCCCGCCTGCTCGAGCACGACGTGGACATCCTCCTGCTGGACGAACCGACCCGCGGCATCGACATCGCCGCCAAGGCCCGCATCTACGAGGCGATCAACGAGGTCGTCACCGATCCGCAGCGGCCGCGTGCCGTGATCATGATTTCCAGCTACCTGCCGGAACTCTTCGGCGTTTGCGACCGCATCGCGGTGATGAGCCAGGGCAGACTGACCCGCGCCGTGGCCGTCGAAAAACTCACCCCTCACGACGTGATGCTCGTCGCCACCGGCAAAGCCGCCGACCTTCCCTGAATTTCCCCATGACCGCTTCGCCCCGCTTGAAATCCGCCCTCACTCTACTCGGCCCGTTCATCGCCCTGCTCGTGGTTTACGCCATCTTCGGCATGATGAACTCCGCGATGTTCACCCAGGACGTGCTGCTCAGCCTGCTCACCCAAACGGTCATCGTCGGCACCGCCGCCATCGGCATGACGCTCATCATCATCGCCGGCGGCATCGATCTATCCGTCGGCTCGATCATCGCGCTGTGCGGGGTTTTCGCCGCCACGCTGGTGACCCACGACTATTCCGCGCCGATGGTTTTCCTCGCCACCGTCGTCTTCGGAGGAGTCTGCGGACTGGTCAACGGCGGGCTGACGGTCGGGCTCAAGCTCCTGCCCTTCATCATCACACTGGGCACGATGCAGGTGTTCCGCGGCGCCGGTAAGGTCGCCACCGCCGGCACCCCGGTGAACCTGCCCTTCGATGTCACTGCGTTCAAACCCTGGATGGGCGGCGCCGGAATCCCGTGGGGCGTGTGGTTGATGATCCTGCTGGTGATCCTGTTTTCCCTGCTGCTGCGCTACACCCGCTTCGGCAGACACATTTTCGCGGTTGGGTCGAACGAGCACACCGCCACCCTCTGCGGCGTGAACGTCGGCAAGGTCAAACTCTTCGTTTATATGATTGGCGGCTCGCTCGCCGGACTCGCCGCCGTGATGAACATGGCCAAGTCCTCGCAAGGCGACCCAACCACCGCGATGGGGCTGGAACTCGATATCATCGCCGCAGTCGTCATCGGCGGCGCGAGCCTGTCGGGCGGCGAGGGCACCGTGCTCGGGGCGGTGATCGGCGCGTTGCTCATGACCACTATCCGCACCGGCTGCGTGCTCAACGGCATCCCCACGCCGTGGACGGAAGTGATCACGGGCGCGATCATCATCATCGCCGTGATTATCGACCGCCTGCGCCACCAAAGGGCTTGAGCCGGCCACTCAAGGCCCGGTGGATTCCCCCATCCAGTTTCTCGCGGTCAGGCGGTAAAACATCTGCGGACCCGCGGCGGCAATGGGTCGCACGAATTTGACCATTCCACCTTCCTCCGCAGCCGGTTGATCGGCGGAGACGGTCTCGACCTCGGCCCATTGGGACAGATCCGGACTCGCTTGGATCACAAACTCCGGCGACGAGCCAAGCGCGGCCTTCGAAAAGCTCCATTGCAAAACCACTTGCCCGGAACCGTCGATCGCGACCTGGGTAGCGGAAGGCAGCGGTGGCGGCGCGACCGTGAAAACGAGTTCCGATGACGGCTCACTTTCCAAGCCGTCGTTGCCGAGGGAGATCACGACGGCATAATAAGTTTGCCCGAACTCGAGGCCGCCGAGGGTCAATTGGGGGGTGAGACCCACCTCATGGGTCGCGGTGTATTGCCCGCTGGATGTCCCGATGAGGACTCGGTGGCCCATCAACACAGACTCAGGAACGGGATCCCACGCAAGGGTCGCCGAGTGAGTCGGAGAAGGTTCAGCGGCGGTTGAAACATTCGTCAAACACAGGCCACAAGAAAAAGCGACGATTCCAAGGGCGTTCAGTAGCAGCTTCGGTTTTGTAGTATTTAAATAAGGGTTTATAATTGCCATGCACTTAGATTGCGTCGATTTCACTAAAACGAAATATGGGCAATTACTTATTTTAAAGTAGGTGAATACCCCATAGCGCTGTCGGGTCTTTAGCCGACAACACGCGATGGATTGCTGAAAAAATCCCTGATAATGAGGCTGGAACAGTTTGCCAATGCTCGTGCATGTTCCGCACATGAACACCGCCGCTGCTGGATTTTCGATGCCGCCCGAATGGTCGCCCCAAGAGGCGGTCTGGCTTTCCTGGCCGGTCGAGGACCCGCGGCACTGGGGCGGCGCGAAACGCGGGATGATCTGGGCGAAATTCGCGGAAATCGCCGCCGCGATCTCGCGTTTCGAACCGGTGCGGATCAATGCCCCCGCGGCGGACCACGCCGCCATTGCCGCGGTCTGCAACCGGGCGCGCGCGGTGCCGGAGCGCGTGGAACTTTTCGACCACCCGCACAACGACGTCTGGTGCCGCGACCACGGGCCGCTTTTTGTGAAACACGCGGGCACCGGCGAAGTGGCGGTGACCGATTGGGAATTCAACGCCTGGGGTGGAAAATTCCCGCCGTGGGACCAGGACAACGCGATTCCCGGCCGCATTGCCGCATCCTTGGGCAAGCGGATTTTCAAGGGCGGAATGATCCTCGAGGGCGGCGCGATCGAGATCAACGGGGCCGGCCAACTGCTCACCACCGAGGCCGTGCTGCTCAACCCGAACCGCAATCCGGAGCTCGAGCGTGAGGAAGTCGAACAACGGCTGCGCGACGGCCTCGGGGTTTCGGAAATCCTCTGGCTCAAACAGGGTATCGAAGGCGACGACACCGACGGCCACATCGACGATCTCGCCCGCTTCGTCGACCCGCAAACCATCCTGGCCTGCGTCGATCCGGATTCCTCGTCGCCGAACCAGGCCATTCTCCGGGACAATCTGGGCCGCCTGCGCTCTTTCCTCGGGCCGCACGGCCGTCCTTTCGATCTGGTGGAAATCCCCCTCCCCGAAGCCTGCGAAGTCCCCGGATGGCGGCTGCCGGTGTTGCCGGCCTCTTACGTCAATTTCCTGATCGTCAACGGCGGCGTGTTGGTCCCGACTTTCCGGCAGATGAAAAACGACGACCGCGCGCTGGGCATGCTCCGCGAGTTGTTCCCGGACCGGCAAATCACCGGCATCGACAGCCTCGATCTGGTTGAAGAAGGCGGCACGCTGCACTGCATTTCGCAGCAACAGCCGGCATGAAATCAGGTGAACAAATCGGTGATGATTTTGGCGGGCTCGACGCCGGTTAGCTTTTGGTCGAGGCCTTGGAATTTGAAAGTGAGCTTGTGGTGATCGAGCCCGAGCGAGTGGAGCAGGGTGGCGTGCAGGTCGCGGATGTGGACGGGGTTTTCGACGATGTTGTAGGACATTTCATCGGTTTCGCCGTAAACCTGGCCGCCTTTGATGCCGCCGCCGGCCATCCAGATGGTGAAACACCGCGGGTGGTGATCGCGGCCGTAATTGGTTTCCGTGAGCAGGCCCTGGCTGTAGATGGTGCGGCCGAACTCACCGCCCCAGATGACGAGCGTGTCTTCCAACATGCCGCGCTGTTTGAGGTCCTGAATGAGTCCGTAGCAGCCTTGATCGACGTCCTTGCACTGCGAGGCGAGATCGCGCGGAAGGTTGCCGTGTTGGTCCCAGCCGCGGTGGAAAATCTGCACGAAACGGACGCCGCGTTCCAACAACCGCCGCGACATCAACGCGGAGTTGGCGAAGGTGCCGCGCTTCTTGCTGTCGTCGCCGTAGAGCGCATAGACACTCTCCGCTTCACCGGAGAGATCGGTGAGCTCGGGGACGGAGGCCTGCATGCGGAAGGCCATTTCATATTGCTGCATGCGGGTTTGGATTTCCGGATCGCCGACGGCTTCGAACGAGCGCTGGTTGAGCTGGTTGAGGCCGTCGAGCATGTTGCGGCGGGCTTCGCGGGAGACTCCCGGCGCGTCCTTGAGGAAGAGCACCGGATCGCCCAGCGAGCGCAGCGAGACGCCGGCATGTTTGCCCGGGAGGTAGCCGGAACCCCAGAGGCGGGATGAAATCGCCTGCACGTTCGAGTAGGGCGAGGTGTGGGTGGCATGCAGCACGACGAACGAAGGAAGATCCTGGTTCATCGAACCGAGGCCATAGGAAAGCCAGGAACCGAGCGAGGCTTTGCCCGATTGCATCGAGCCGGTGCAGATGAGCTGGTTGGCGGGCTCGTGGTTGATGGCATCGGTGTGCATCGATTTGACGATGCAGAGGTCATCCACCATTTTCGCATGCCATGGCAGCAACTCGCTCACCCAGGCGCCGGACTGGCCGTGCTGGGCGAAGTTGAAAATCGAGGGCGCCAGCGGGAATGCGGACTGCCCGGAGGTCATGCCTGTCAGGCGCTGGCCCTGTTCCTTGAGCCAGCCGTTGAGATCCTCCTTGGCGCGCTTTCTGAGCTGCGGCTTGTAGTCGAACAGATCGAGCTGGGACGGTGCGCCGATGAGGGAAATGTAGATCGCGCGTTTCGCTTTGGGGGCGATCTGCGGCAGCATCTCATTGATTCCGGCGAGGCTGTCGGCAGCGGATAGACCGCGCTGGCCGAGCAGCGAGGTGAGCGCCGCCACGCCGAGGCCGGTGCCGGATTTGCGGAAGAACTGCCGGCGGCTGACTGCGGAGTTGTAGGAGTCGAGTGGGTTCATGGGCTTAGCGGGTGACGGCTTCGTCGAGGTTGAAAATCTGGCTGGAAATCAGGGTCCACGCGGCGAGTTCCACCGCATCCACCCCGGTGGCCGCAGGCGATGCGCCGACGGCGACAAGCTGCGACGCATCCGCGGGATTGGCGCGGTAATGGGCGAGCGCCGCATCGTGCGACTCCTTCACAAACCCCTTCTCCGCCGCATCGAGGGTGCGGCTGAGCAGCCGGGAGGTGATGAAATCGATCCGGCCGTCGGTATCCTTGACCGAGGTGATCGCCTTGGCACCCAGCACTCTGGCGGCTTCGACGAATTGGGGGTCGTTGAGCAGGACCAGCGCCTGCAACGGGGTGTTGGTGCGGTCCCGGCGGACGCAGGTGACTTCGCGGGACGGCGCGTTGAGGATCTCCATCGAGGGCGGCGCGGCGGTGCGTTTCCAGTAGGTGTAAAGCGAGCGGCGGTAGAGGTTTTCACCGCTATCTTCGCGGTAGGTCCGGGTGTTGGACTGCGGCATGGCGACGGCCTCCCAGATGCCTTCGGGCTGATAGGGTTTGACGGACGGACCGCCCACTCGGTTGGAGAGCAGGCCGGAGGCGGCCAGCGCGAGGTCGCGGATCTGTTCGGCATCGAGGCGGATGCGCGGGCCGCGGGCGAGCAGCAGGTTGGACGGGTCCGCTTCGAGCTTTTCCGCGCTGATCGTCCCGGACTGGCGGTAGGTGGCGGAGGTGACGATCTGTTTGATCAGTTCGCGGTAGTTCCAGCGCTGCGCGATGAACTCGGAGGCGAGCCAATCGAGCAACTTCGGATGCGTCGGGCGCGCGCCCATGATGCCGAAGTCCTGGGTGCTCTCGACGATGCCGGTGCCGAAGAAGTAATACCAGGTGCGGTTCATGGTGACGCGGGCGGGCAGCGGATTGGCTGGATCCATCAGCCAGCGGGCGAGGCCGAGACGGTTTTTCGGCGCATCGGCCGGCATCGGCGGCAGCACGGCGGGAGTGTTGGCCGTGACCTTTTCGCCCTTGTCGGAGTAAACGCCGCGGGTGAGCACGTGGGCGAATGCCTCGCTGTCTTTCTTCTCCTCCATCACCAGCGACATCGCGCCGCGAGCACGCAGTTCGGACTGGTCTTTTTTCAAGCGGTCGATCCGGACGCCGAGTTCGCGTGCCGGGGCGTCGACGTTGGCGATGAAATACTGGAACAGCGCGGCGTTTTGCTCCTTGGTGCGCTTGCCCGCTTCCAACGTGAGGTATTGCCGCAGCAAGCTGGTTTCCGCCAGATCCTTGATTTCGACAGGCGACAACACCCGCCGATAGAGGCGGAAATCCTGCAACGCCACCGGGCCGGTGAGTTTGGATTCCCCGCCTTCCCTCGATCCCAACCGGAGCGGGACGTTCCCCTCGATATTGCCGCCGACCGTGTTCGGGTCGGCAACCGCGGCCGTGCGCACCCCGTCGACGTAAATCGAAAGCGCCTGGTGGCCGGAAAGTTTGCCATCGAAAACCACCGCGACGTGGTGCCATTTCCCGGGTTCCAGCGGCTTTTTGTCCACCAGCTTGTTCGCCGCCTTGTCCCAGGAATCGATGATGTGCGCGGTGACCTTGCCCTCGCTGAGGAAAAGATCCCAACCGCGCGACGCCTGGCCGGGGTTCATCCGGGCGATCACCGCGCCGGTGGGTTTGCCCTCGATGCGGATGAAGCCGCCATAAGTCACCCGGTCACTCCGGGAAAACGAGCCGATGTCTCCCAGATCGATCGGCGTGTCACTCACCACCGCCGCCATTCCGAGCGGCCCCTCAATGCGTGACGGGGAAACGTTCCATTCACGCGCCACGCCATCGACGCTGCCACGCAGCGGCCCTGCGGCATCCACCAGCGGAAGATGGACCGATAGAGTGGAATCGATCTCGCGGGGCGCTTCGATCGCGCCGTTCACCAGCCAGTTGTTGAACTCGGGACGGGCGGCGGTCTTGCGGGTGGCGAGCTCGGTTTCCACTGCGGCGATCTGGGTGGTGAGTGCGGTCCACTGCTCGCGGTCCGCCGGAATGGGGACGAAGATCGCGGGCGCGTGTTCGGCGTTGTTTCCGTCCATCGCGGACATCGTGTTGTTGCGGAAAAACGCGGTGAGCGAATAGAACTCACGGGTCGAGAGCGGATCGAACTTGTGGTCGTGGCAAGCGGCGCAACTGGTGGTCAGGCCGAGCCACGCGGCGGAGGTCGTGTCCACGCGATCCACGGCGTAAATCGCATCATATTCCTCGGCGATCGCGCCGCCCTCGCCGGTGGTGGCGAGGCAGCGGTTGAAGCCGGAGGCGACGTGTTGGTCGAGGGTCCGGTCCGGCAGCAGATCGCCGGCGATTTGTTCGGTGGTGAATTGATCCCACGGCATGTTCGCTTGGAAGGCGCGGATGACCCAGTCGCGGTAGGGCCAGATCGAGCGGTGGTTGTCGATGTGGATCCCGTGGGTGTCGGCATAACGTGCGGCATCGAGCCAATGGCGGGTGAAATGCTCGGCGCTGGCGGTGGTGGCGAGCAGCCGATCCGCTTCCGCCGCGACGGCCACCTCCGGATTTTCCTGATAGGATTTCACGAATGCGGCGGTCTCGTCCGGTTGCGGGGGCAGCCCGGTGGTGTCAAAACTCAGCCGCCGGTGAAAGCGGTGGGGATCGTCCGGCGGGTTGGGTTTGAACCCGGCTTCCGCCATTTTTTCAAAAGTGAACCGGTCGATCGGATGTTTCGACCACTCGGCGCCCGCCTCCGGCACCGAGGGCCGCTTGATCGGCGCGAACGCCCAATGCGCCTGGTATTCCGCACCTTGTTCGATCCAGCGCTCGATCAACGCAATCTCCCGCGGCTGCATTTTTTTGTGGCTCTCGGGCGGCGGCATGATCACGTCCGGATCCGCGCTGCGCATCAATTCGAGGATTTTCGAGGCTTTCGCATCGCCCTTGGTGATCGCGGCGCGGCCGAGGCTCTCCCTCAAGGCAAAGGCATTTTCAGCCAGATCGAGACGCAGCGGATCGTCCTTCGGCTCGCGGGTGCCGGCATCCGGTCCGTGGCAATGGTAACAATACTCCGAGAGAATCGGCTGGATGTGTTCGTTGAAAGAAACCTCCGCCGGCAACGGAATCCCAGCGGGCTCTGCGGCCTCGGACTCCAAAGAAATGGCCGGTGGCAGCTGGTCGCAGGAAGCCAGCAGGCCAATCAGGGCTACAGCGGAAAATCGCAGGTGGGTCGGGAGAAATTTCATGGATTGCCGGAAACAGATCGGTTGCTCGCCCAAAACGTAAAGGAACGGCGGATCCTATCACCGAACCCGTGAAAAAAGGTGAAACATGATCCGCCGATTTCAATGATCAAATCCCATCGCCGCCAAGCGTCGCGAAAATCCGGCCGTGCATAATCCACCGGCCTTGCTAGCGTCGCGCGTGAGGAAATTTCTAGCCAGTATCATCATCGCCAGCCTCTGCGCATGCAGCCCCAAATCCCCGAGCGGCCCCGCCCCATTGCGGGTGGGCATGGAACTCAGCACCCCGCCATTTGAAATGGTCGACGCGGCGGGAAATCCCGACGGCGTCGGCGTCAGGCTCGCCGAGGCGCTCGCCAAGGATCTCGGCCGGCCGCTCGACATCCAGGTGATGGCGTTCAAAGGGCTCGAAACCGCCCTGAAAACCGGCAAAATCGACCTCATCCTCTCCAGCATGACCGACACCCCGAAGCGCCGGGAATCCATCGATTTCTCGGACGCCTACTGCAAGATCGGCCTGGCCTTGCTGGTGGCGAACGACTCGAACATCCAAGGCCCCGCCGACCTCAACCAGCCGGGGCGCAAAATCGTCGCCCGCCTCGGCACCACCGCCGTGGAGTTTGTCAAAACCCGGCTGCCGAAAGCCGAGCTCGTGCTGCTGGATCAAAACGCCGCCTGCCTGTTGGAAGTCACCCAGAAAAAGGCCGACGCCTTCATTTACGACCAGCTTTCCATCCTCAAGCTCCAGCTCGCCCAGCCGGAAAACACCCGCGCCTTGTTGCAGCCGCTGCAAACCGAGTCCTGGGCGATGGCGCTGCGCAAGGATGACGCGGCACTGAAAGAAAGCATCAACCTCTTCCTCAAGAATTTCCGCGCCAGCGGCGGGATGGAGGCGCTCGGCGAAAAATACCTCAAAGCCGAGAAAACCGCGCTGCGTGACCGCGGCGTGCCCTTTGTCCTCGAATGAAGATCCGCACGTTTCTTCTGGGGCTGCTGGTGCTGCTCGCGCTCGCGCTGGCGTGCTGGCAGGTGCTCGCCTCGCTGCGCTACCACTGGAACTGGGCCGGCATCTGGGAGCAGCGCGAACTGCTGCTGCGCGGCTGGTGGTTGACCATCGTGATTTCGATCGGCGCGCTCTGCGGCACCATCGTTTTCGGGCTGCTGCTGGCGATCGGCCAGGAGGCGAAGGAGCCGGTCCTGCGTTCGGTCTGCCGCGGCTACGTGGAACTCATCCGCGGCACTCCCCTGCTCACCCAACTGTTGTTAGGCTACTACGTGATCGCCGCCGCGTTCCACATCGACAACAAAATCCTCGCCGGGATCCTGCTGCTCACATCCTTCGAAGCCGCCTACATGGCGGAAATCCTGCGTGGCGGCGTGGCCAGCATCGAGCGC
>JBIPMR010000057.1:0-10718 GCA_044369025.1 Luteolibacter sp. | reverse complement strand
GGTGCAAATCGATGCGGCCATCAATCCCGGCAACTCCGGCGGGCCGGTCGTCCAGGACAGCAAGGTCGTGGGAGTGGCCTTCCAAGGCCTGCGCCAGGCGGACAACACCGGGTATATCATCCCGACGCCGGTGATCCGGCGGTTTCTCAAAGACGTCGAGGACGGCAATTATGATCACTATGTCGATCTCGGCGTCAGTGAATTCCCGCTGCACAATCCGGCGATGCGCAAGGCGCTCGGCCTGCCTAACGATGGCAACGGCGTGCTGATCACCAACGTGGTGCCCGGCAGCTCCAGCGATGGCACCCTCAAGCCCGGCGACATCCTCATCTCGCTCGATGGCAAAGCGGTGGACAGCGCGGGCATGGTCACCATCGATGGCGAAACCGTGAACCTCAATGAAATCGTCGAGCGCAAATTCGCCGGCGACAAGGTGGCGGTCCGCTTCCTGCGCGAAGGCGCGTGGAATGATGTCGACCTGATCCTCAAACCCCTGACCTGGTCGCGGATGTATGCCATCCAGTATGAGAAGAAACCCCGCTACGTGGTGTTCGCCGGGCTCGTTTTCCAGCCGCTCGATACCAATCTTTTCGCCACGGCGAAATTCAACGACGTCACCGTGCGGCGGCTTTACACCAACTACGTGCCGAAGGGCTTGTTTGAAAAACACAGGGACATCGTCGTCCTGACACGCGTGGAGAGCGACCCGATCACCAGCCAGCTCGGCGGCTTCACCGGCTTCGCCGTCAAAGCCATCAACGGCACCGAAGTCCGCGATCTCAGCCACGTCCATGAGCTTCTTCACCCGGAGCAGGCCCCCGAGTTCTTCGTGATCGAGCTTTTCGGAGCCGAGCGCCCCATCGTGATTCCCGCCGCCAACATGGCGGCCGCGAACGACCGGGTGATGAAAAACTACGGCATCAGCCGCTTGGAAAACCTGGAGGATTGATCCATGCCCCGTGCCGGCATTGCCTTGGGATCGAATCTGGGAGACCGCCGCGCCAACCTGCGCGCGGCCTTCGACTGCTTGGGGGAAATCGCAACGCCGGGCGCACCGTTGTTAGCCGCGGAGATCTATCAGACCGAGCCGTTGCAGTGCCCGCCGGGGTCGCCGTATTTTTACAACTCGGCGGTGGAAATCGGATTCGAGGGCACCGCGTTCGAGCTGTTGGAGATCACCCAGGGGATCGAGAGAAAGCTCGGCCGGCAAATTGCTTTTGTCAGGAACGCGCCGCGAATCATCGACGTGGACCTGCTGTATTTCGGCGATGAGGTGATCGATACCGGGTGGTTGGTTTTACCGCATCCCCGGATCGCCGAGCGGCGGTTCGTGCTGCAACCGCTCGCGGCGATCAGGCCGGGGCTGGTGTTGCCCGGGGATGAGCGCAACATCTCGCAGATGCTTGATGGTTTGAAATCCGACGAGCCGCCCTTGATCCCGGTTTCAGACGCGGGACTGCCGCCTCAGGGTGCCATGTCGGGCAACCCGTAAGCCGCCCTCATTTCAGCGTAAAGCCGCATGTATTCCGCTTCGAGCGAGGCTGCAAACTCGGCACGGCCGCGACGCGTGTTGCTTTCCGGAGGCGCATGCAGCGGCGCGCCGACCGCCACCCACAACCGCCCGCGTTTGCCCGGCATCCACGGGCCGACGCGTGACAACTTCTCGGTGCCGAGAACCACCACCGGCAACACCGGACGCCCGGATCGCGCGGCGAGCAGGCAGACGCCGCGTTTGATCGACGCGCCGCGCAACACGGAATCGAGGCCGTGGACGAGTTCGCCCTCGGGGAAAATACCGACCGCCTCGCCGCGTGCGAGACGCCGCAGCCCCTCGCGAATCGCGGGCAGCGCCGAACCGGCCCGATCCACCTGGAAGGCGCCACCCTGATAGAGCACGTTGCGCATCAGCCATTGCTGATGGAACTCCACCCGCGACATCCAACTGATACGGCGCTTGATCACGGTGCTGATGACAATCGGATCCAGATGACTGACATGGCTGACCGCGATCAACATGCCGCCATGGCAGCGGACGCTGTCGACGCCGGTGGATTTCACCCGCATCGTGAAAGCGAAAACGCCGCGCCAAACGACTTTCCAAAAATCGTAAAACCTCCCCGGCGGCTTGGATTTCGGGCATCCGACCCAGCCGGAAGCGTGGCGGCGGATCGGGGAAAGCGCTTGATGCATGGTGGGGAGGTGGCCGACGAATCCACCGGGCCGGAAGCGGCCTTCGCAGGGTGCAGGGAATAAGGAGGTCTTTGGGCAAAGTGCAAGCGGCAATACCCGCCGCCTTGCCACGGATTCCATGATCACTCGCCGACGCGATTCATCTCCACTTGCAGCAATCGGCCGGGCCGCAGACCACTGATTTCCTGATAGGCCTTCCCCCTGCGGTAAATCAGCCGGACGCCCGGATCGGGGCGCCCGCCGGCCAGCCCGTTTATCTAACCGAAATCCTCCACCCGCTTGCCGTCAGTGGCGACGACCACGTCGCCCGGACGCATGCCCACCGCGAGCAGCGTGCTGCTGGAACACATCACGCGACAACCCGCCGGGTTTTTATCCGCCGGAAAATCCGCCAGCATGACTTCTCCCAAACCGCCCGGGAAAACCTGGTGCAGCGCCTTCCCATCTCCCTTGGATTTGTAATGGTGAATCATCCACCACGAACGGTTCGACACCGCCACCCGATCCCCCGCTTTCTGATAGGCCTCTTCGTAAGCCTGGATCGCCTCCTCCGGCCGCTTTTCCATCACCAACACCGCCCCCAATTCCAAGCCCGCGGCGGGATCCATTTTGATGAGGATCTTCAAACTCTCTATCCGCTGCGCAACAGTCAATCCCGGCCCCTTCAGGGTCTGCCGGAGCGGGCGCTTGCGATACTCGCGCACCTCGCTCCACGCCGCCTTGACACCGTCCAACGAGTGGCCCGCGTTTTCCGCGATTTCATCACAGAACTCGGGATTCCAAGGATCGTTCTCCTGAAGCTTCCGGATGTTGGAAATCCACTTCTCCCGATCCTCGTGAAAATCCGGTTCCGACGTCGAGGCCAGCGATTCGAGAAGCTCGCAGTCCGGCAGCTTCGGGCAATACGCCAGCACCGATTCCTCCCACTCCACCGCCGCCTCGTGCGACGACCACTGTCGCAGGGCAAAGTAACTGATGTCGGCGCAGTTCTTGAACAAATGCAGCCGGAAATAAGCCGCCCAATCCCCGTCGGAAATCACCTTCGGCTCGCTGGTTCCGCCGACCCACCCGGACTCGCTTTGCGGTGCGATGAACGACGCGATTTTCGCCGGATCCGGATCCTCACCCACCTCAGGGCACCCAAACTTGCGATCAAAAAATGAAGCCGCGGATCAAAACGTGGCCCCTCAGCGATTCAAGGCCGATGTCGCCTCACCCGCCATCATGATTCCCGCAGGATCGCGCTTGGCTAACGAGTTTTCCGCAGTCATGTTGCGCCGCTCCCACACGGCATGAAGATTCTCAGCTACACCGATTCCGGATACCCGTCTTTTGTCCGCCGCCTCAACCGCCGCGCCCTGCCCAAGCCGGGCGTGCGGGATTTGGTCACCGAGATCATCGCCGAAGTCGCCGCCAAGGGCGATGAGGCGTTGTTCAAATTCACCAAACGCTTCGACGGCGCCACCCTCACCGCGAAATCCCTGTTTGTCAGCGAGGCGGAATTCGCCGCTGCCGAGCAGGCCGTCACCCCGGGCACGAAAGTCGCGGTGGCCCGGACGTTGAAAAACATCCACGCGTTCGCGAAGCGGAGCTTGCGCAAGGATTGGTCGGCGAAAAATGCCGAAGGCGCCACGGTGGGCGAGCGATTCACGCCGTTTGACCGCGTCGGGGTTTATGTCCCCGGAGGCAAGGCGCCGCTGGTTTCCACCGCCTTGATGACCGCCGGATTCGCCCAAGCCGCCGGAGTCCCCGAGATCCTCGCCGCCACTCCCTGCGGCCCGGATGGCTCGGTGAATCCCTCGCTCCTCTACGCGCTCAAAGCCGCCGGCGTGACCGAGGCGGTGAAAATCGGCGGCGCGCAGGCGATCGCCGCCCTCGCCCTCGGCACCCGCTCGATCCGCCCGGTGGACCGCATCTTCGGCCCCGGAAACAGCTTCGTCGTCGAGGCGAAACGCCAGCTCGTCGGCGCGGTTTCCATCGATCTGCTGCCCGGTCCGAGCGAGATCCTCATTCTATCCGACAAAACCGGCAACGCCGATTTCATCGCCGCCGACATCCTCGCCCAGGCCGAACACGGCGGCGACAGCATCGTCGGCTTCGCCACCGATTCCAAGGCGCTGTTAGCCAAAGTGGTGAAAGCCATCGAGCGCCAGCTTCCCGCGCTCTCACGCCAGAAGATCATTCGGGAAGTCCTCAAAACCGGCACCTTCCTGCTCCACGTGAAATCCTTCGAAGAGGGCGTGGCGATTTCCAATGTCTTCGCCCCGGAGCACCTTTCACTGATCTCCGCCGAAGAAAACCGCTGGCTACCGCTCATCAGCACCGCCGGTGCCATCTACCTTGGCAACGACTCGCCGGTCGCCGTCGGCGACTTCCTGGCAGGCCCGAGCCACACCCTGCCGACCGGCGGGGCCGGCCGCTCCTTTTCCGGGCTCCGCGCGGACCAGTTCCAACGCCGCACCAGCATCGTCCGGCTCGATAAAAAATCAGTCGCCAAATCATTGTCCGTGGTCGAGGAGTTCGCCCGCATCGAAGGCCTCGACGCCCACGGCCGCTCCACCGCCATCCGCCTCGAAAAGTGAGCAGTTGAATCACTCGGCAAGCGATTCCCCCAGGGTTTCAACCAGCGCCTCATCCTTCAAGCTGCCGATCCAGCTCCTGGCGGCAGGTTCATCCCACGACGCCCAACCACGGACGACCGCTTGAAGCAAGGCCGGCGGGTCGCCGGCGGAGCGCGCAAGCCGGAGCGCCTCGTGCGGGCGGCTTTCGGCGATCGCCTCGAGAGCGATGCCGCGAACGTGTTCGACCCGGGTGCGGTCTTGGAACCGCTCCGCTTGTTGCCACGCAAGATCGGGATTTTCGAGCGTCAGACTGACCAGTGCGGTTTCAAGAAATTCATCGCGGCGCATGGCCGGGTCCATATTGCTGAGATGGGCGATCGCAGCGGCAGGAGCATCCAGCACCCACTGGGCGACAATGATGTGAAGGCCGCGTTCCGTTCCGGCCTCGGGTGTCAGCGACAAAAACCGGCCGAGAGCTTGAACGGGATCTTTCCCGGTCCACGCGTCCGCGACCTCAGCGAGGGCGATCTCCCGCAAATTTCCCGCGGGTCGCTCAAGGGTCCAATCGAGACATTTTCCCGTATCCCGTGATGCCCAGGCGGGAATGAGACCGAGCGCCGCAGAAACCTGGTCCTCTTCGCAATCAAGCTGGGTGAGCCAGTTTGCGGCAGCAGCCGGCTCGCTCGCCGCCCAACCGCGGGCCATGGCCGTTAGAGCGTGAGTCAGAAATTCCGTTTTCTGAAAAGCTGCCAGCTTCAACAACGCACTCCGCGGGTCCCTGGCTGCGATCGACTCAAGTTCCGCGAGACGTCGTCGCAAATCCATGTCCAGCTCGCGTTCCATCACAAAATGCCCCGCCCGCCGAACTTCCCGGGGTGGCCGTGGTGCGGCATGTCGGGACTTCGCCCTTTCCCCGGAAGTCGCTGACCCGGACGAATCCACCTTTACGAAAGGACCGGACAAAAACGTCCCCGCAGCGGCGGCGGCCACCAGCAACAACGCCCGATTGAACGTCAATTTCCACACGGCCGGCTCACTTGTAAATGCGGTTGCCTGATAGAGTGTAGGTCTTGTTGTCGATTTTGATCGTTCCCCTCAGCTGGTAAGTGGCTGAAACCGTGGCGACGATGGTGGCCCCGGTGGGAGTCGCCGCCTTGAGTTTTCCGCCGGCGCTGACGGTGCTCTTGGCAGGATCGAGGGCATCCCTCGGTCCCTCGATTTTGCTGTCGAAGCCCAGTGCCCGACCACCCTTCGTGAGGGCCAGCGAGAACACTGCCCTGCCAGATGTGCCTTTATAAATTCCGGAGAACTGCGACTGCGCAACCGTGGCCGAAATCGAGGCGATAAGCAGCATCGCAATGATGGTGATGGAACGGGATTTCATGATCATGGGGGGGTTAGTGATTTTCGCGGTGATACTATCCTCCGGGAATCCGTAATTCGCAAATTCTATTCGTCTCGACCATGCGCGGAGGGAGCAGCGGCAAGCACCCGCGTCTTCAGAGCGCATGCAACACCTTCACCGCCTGCCACGCCGCCGCCACCTGGTGCACCCGGAAAATCTGCGCCCCGCGATTCATCGCCGCGCTGATGCAGGCCACCGTCCCTGCGTCGCGCTCCGTAGGATCCGGCAGTCCCAGCACCTCGCCGATCACCGTTTTCCGCGATACCGGGACCAACACCGGTTTCCCAAATCGCTGCAACCGCTCCAATTCGCGACACACCGTTAGATTGTCCTCCCGCTGTTTCGCGAAATCGATTCCGGGGTCCAGGATCACCGCGTCATCCGCCAAGCCCGCCGCGCGCGCGACTTCCAATTTCTCCTCGAAAAACCGCTCCATCTCCCCCATCACATCCGCCCATTGCTGCGAAAAATGTGGCACCTTCGGCTCGCCGACGCTGTGCATGATCAACAGCGCCGCGCCATGCAGCGCGCAGGCCCGCGCGTTCCGGTCATCCGGTAGCGCCCCCATGTCGTTGACGATTTCCACCTTCCCCATCCGCAAAACCCCTTCCACCACCTCGGGCCGCCACGTGTTCGCCGACAAAACCGGCGGCCAGATTTGCTCATCATCCCGCGCGTCCACACCACTCCAGGCGTCCTCCCACTGCTCGATGAAACCACGGAAGCGCCGCAATTCCTCCTCCATGGTCACCGCCGCCCGGTTCGTCCGCGCGCTTTCCGCCCCCACATCGATCACATCCGCCCCCGCCGCCACCTGCCCGCGCGCCTGCGCGATCGCCTTTTCAAAGTCCAGAGTCCCGTCCCCGGAAAACGAATCATGGTTCACATTCACAATCCCCATCACCAACGGACGCCGGGGAAATTCGATCACCCGCACGGGAAGTCTCAATCGCATGGATGCGTCTTAATTCAGCAACCCAAAGTCCGCAATCCGCATCAAAACTGGACTTGAAGAAAAGCAGGCCCCCGGTAGTTTTCAAACATGATTACCGAGGAAGCCACCCTTTCACTGGAATCCCTTCAAGCCGAGGTGTGCGAATTGAAACGCTCCGTCGAAGAACTGCGGGCGTTGATCCTGGGTGAAAAGCCGGAGATGGATCGAAAGGCCCGAATGCTTCAAGCCAAACGTGAAATTTTCACGGAATACGATTCCCTGCTCAGCGAACTCGCAAAGTGAGTTCCTGCGATGTTCGATTTTCTTGAAACCGCAGACGTTCTAGACCTGCACGATGAGTCCCTCAGACGCTATGGAGGAGCGGCCGGCCTACGCGAACCCGGCTTGCTCGATTCCGCGATTGCCTCGGCACTCAACACTTTTCTCTACGCAAATGGCGACGCCTTCGATGTTGCCGCCGCTTAGGCTTTTCACCTCGCCGAATCGCAATGTTTCTTCGACGGGAACAAACGCACGGGAATCGGAGCCGCTTTGTTATTTTTGAAACTCAACGCCATCCCTGCACGCGGCACGCCCGCGATTGAGAAGCAACTCTACGGCGCCATGAGCGGAACCGCGAAGCACGAATTGGACAAGCCCGGATTCGCGGCCTTGCTGCGCGAAATTTTCCAGTAACCCCGGCATTTTTTAAAAACTGAAAACTCATCCCGCTTGCCCATCTCGCCTCCGTCATTAGGCTCGCCGCATGTCATCCACCTTCGGCCAGGTTTTCCGCATCCACACATTCGGCGAGTCCCACGGTGGCGGCGTCGGCGTCGTCATCGATGGCTGCCCGCCGCGCATCCCGGTTTCGTTAGACCAAATCCAATGTGAACTCGACCGCCGCCGTCCCGGCCAATCTGAGATCGTCACCCCTCGCAAGGAAGCCGACACCGCCGAAGTGCTCTCCGGCCTGCAAGACGGAGTCACCCTCGGCTGCCCGATCGCCATCCTCGTCCGCAACACCGACCAGCGCCCCGGTGCTTACGATGAAATGGCCGCGAAATACCGCCCCAGCCACGCCGATTACACCTACGACGCCAAATACGGCATTCGCTCCGCCTCCGGCGGCGGCCGTTCCTCCGCCCGCGAAACCATCGGCCGCGTCGCCGCCGCCGCCGTCGCCCGCCAAGTGCTCGACACCCTCCACCCCGGCATCGAAATCCTCGCCTGGGTCAAATCCATCCAACACCTCAACGCCGAGGTCGATCCCGAAACCGTCACCGCCGAAACCATCGAATCCAACATCGTCCGCACCGGCGATCCCGCGATGGTCGAACCGATGATAGCCCACATCAAAGCCATCCGCAGCGAAGGCAACTCCGTCGGCGGCGTCATTGAGTGCGTCATCCGCCATTGCCCGCCCGGCCTCGGCGAGCCGATCTTCGACAAACTCGAAGCCGACCTCGCCAAAGCGATGCTCTCCATCCCCGCCACCAAAGGCTTCGAAATCGGCTCCGGCTTTTCCGGCACCCTGCTCACCGGCCGCGAGCACAACGACGCCTTCCGCATGGAAAACGGCAAGGTCCGCACCACCACCAACCGCTCCGGCGGCATCCAAGGCGGGATTTCCAACGGCGAATCCATCATCTTCCGCGTCGCCTTCAAACCCACCGCCACCATCATGAGTAATCAGGAAACCGTCACCGCCGGCGGCGAAAACACCGAGCTGCAAGGCAAAGGCCGCCACGACGCCTGCGTCCTTCCCCGCGCCGTCCCCATCGTCGAAGCGATGGCGACGCTGGTCCTAACCGATCACCTGCTAAGGCAGCGAAGCTTGGTTTATTGAGCCGTGCTTGGAATACAGCACACGGGCCCTCGCGTGTTCCATGTCGCGCCCTCGCGGCATGGTCGCCGCGCTCACGTTAAGGACCATCCAAGGTAGCAGACGCCCATTTTCAGCGAGGGCGCTGAAAATACCACGCGAGGGCGCGTGGGCTCCCCAAAGCTATCCTTCGGGATCATCCAGAATCGTCTGCAATCTCGCTGCCAGACCGGCAGGGAATCGCGGCGGCCAGCTTTCATCCACCAGTCCCACAGCGATCAAATCACGCAGGTGCGTGCGGTCCTTGTCGCGGTGTTGAAATTCCAAATCCATCAGCTTGTCGGAAAAAACGGCGGCTTGCATTTCGCCTCGCTTTGAGGCTTGTTCGGGACATGCCCGGAGCCCGAGAAAGCAAGATTTCCATCAAAAAAGAGGCCGCCAAATTGGTGCGCCAATTGCCCGACTCCGCAAGTTGGGACGACCTGATGTATGAAATCCTCGTGCGCCAGAAAATCGAAGCTGGCCTTGCCGATCTTCAAACCGGACGCAAACACACCCACGCCGCCATTCGCAAGGAATTTGGTCTGGCATGAAGATCGTTTGGTCCACCCAGGCACGCCGCGATCTGCGAGCCATCCGTGATTTCATTTCCCGCGACTCCGAACACTACGGCCGTTTGCAGATTGACCGCCTGATCACCCGCGTGGAACGCGCCTCTGAAAGTCCGTCCATGGGTCATCCTGTCCATGAATTCAGCGAATCCGGCCTGAGAGAAGTGCATGAAGGCGGCTACCGAATCATCTACGGCTTTCAAGATAAGGAGTTTCAAGTCGTGACGATCATCCACATGAACCACCAAATCACCCGTCGGCGGCTCCGCTAATTGCCATAAATTTCAGTATTCACCCCGCCGTGTCTCCCGACTCCATCCCGCAACTCAGCCTCGGCACCGCCGCGGTGATCATCTTCGCCGCGTGTGCCGGTTTCCTCGCGCTGCGCGGGATGACCCGGATGATCATCGGCACCCTCGTCCTCGGACTCAGCGCGTGGCTCGGCTTCCGCATCTGGCAAATGGCTCCGGGCCTCTCCGTCGATTGGACCGGCAATTCCACCGCTTGGATCACCACCGGCCTGCCGATCCTTGTCTTCGTCGTTTCGTTTTTCCTGATCCGGAAAATCCTCAAAACCCTCGCCCGCCCCTTCGGCATGTCCGGCGATGCGCAAAAACCCCGCGCTTTCACCGCCACCGCCTTTCGCCTGTTGCTCGCGCTGGTTCCCACCACCATCCTCTGCCTCATCGGCGCCACCCTGCTCCACCACAACGGCTCCATCGCCGAAGTCCGGGCCTTCTCCGAAAAATCCATCGACCCCGCCGAAACCGGCTTCAGCCAACGCCTCAAATCCGCCGTCGAAGCCGCCATTCCCGCCAGGTGGTTGAAATCCCTCGACCCCCTCGCCGATCCCTGCCGCGTCAATCTCGCCAAGCTCATCACCGCCCAGTCCGACTCACCGCTCACCCCCGTGATCCACCCGCTAACCGGCCGGCCCATCCCCCGCGCCATCATCGTCAACGACCCGCAACTCCAAAGCCTTGCCCGTCAGGGAAACTTCGGCACACTCCTCCGCCATCCCCTCCTCACCCAGGCGCTCGAAGACCCCACCGTCAAAAAGCTCCTGCAGGACCTCAGCCTCTAATTTCAGCGTCTCAGATTTTCAGCCTTTCAGCATCTACCAAAAAAAATGTCCTACCTCGTCACCATCGGCCTTGAAGTCCACGCCCAGGTCAAAACCGCCACCAAGATG
>JBIPMR010000572.1:0-3501 GCA_044369025.1 Luteolibacter sp. | reverse complement strand
TCGCCTCGCTGGGATTCCACAAATCTTGATGCTCGGCAGTATATTTCAGGCGCTCGGGCCGAAGTGGTTGACCAGCCAGGTGTCCACGGCAGCGACGAGCTGCGGGTAGCTGGACTCGTCGAACGAGTGGCCGGCACCGGGGATTTCCAACCAGGTTTTTTCCGCGGTCGTCGCTTGATAGGCGTCGTGACTGTCTTGGATCGGCACGAGGTCGTCGGCCGTGCCGTGGATGAGGAGCCAGGGTTGGGTGACGGCTTCCGCGGCGGACAGCGTATCGTGGATCATGTTCAGATCTTCGACGAATTTCACCGAGAGCGGGAAATCCGGTTCATCCCACATGCAGCCGGCACCGGGCGTGACATCGCCGAATTCCCGCTCGACGAAGGCGGCGGTGTGGGTCATTCCCGCCAGGGAAACCAGCCCGCAGATCCGCAGGTCGCGGGCGGCGGTGAGCACGCCGACGGCCGCGCCCATGCTGTGCCCGACGTAGGCGACCTTGACGTTGTCAGGCACCACGTCGAGCACCGCCTGAAGGTCGGCGATTTCCTTGGTGATGGTGCAATCTTCGAAAAGCCCCTCGGCCGCGCCATTTCCCGGGAAGGAAATCCGCAGGCACGGCCAGCCGCGCGCGGCCAGTCCCCCGGCGAGCGCGACCAGCTGCGGGCGGTCCTTGTTGCCGGTCACGCCGTGGCCGAGGATGGCCAACACGTCGGCACGGATGCCGGGATGGAAGCTGTGGTCGATCCGCTCTTGCTGGCGGTTCCGGATTTCGCATTGGGTCATCATAAAGTCAGATCGGAGGGATTGCGGCGCGGTCGGGAAAGGTCAGCTCGGCGATCCCGGATTTGTCGAGTTCGCCGAGGCCGAGGGCGATCATGCGCCGGTATTGGGTTTCGGCGGCGTGGGAAAGCGGCACGGTGACGCCGGCGGCACGCGCCAGCGCGTTGGCAATCCCGCTGTCCTTGGCGGCGTGGGCGGCCGAGAAATAACATTCGTGTTCGCGGGTGATCATGTCATCGCCGTCGGTTTCCAGAACCCGGGAATTCGCGCCGGTCTGTGAGAAAACCTCCTTGAGCAATTGCAGGTCGAGCCCGAGCGCGGCCCCGAGGCCGAGGCCTTCGGCGAGGCCGGCGGTGTTGATGTTCATGACCATGTTGACGAGCGCCTTGATCTTCGCGGCATTTCCCACCGGGCCGACGTGGCGCAGCGAGGCGGAAATGTCCTTGAGCAGCGCTTCGTGTTTTTGGAAAACCTCCTCCTCGCCGCCGACCATCAGATAGAGCGTCCCCTGCCGGGCCTGGGTGATGCTGGAGGCCATGCTCGCCGCCAGGGTCGATGCTCCGGCGCGGGCGGCGGCCTCCGCCGCGACTTCATGGGTGAGCGGGCTGACCGTGGCACAATTGATGAAGGTCCTGCCCTCGGCGCCCTTCACCAGCGATTCGTCACCGGCGAAAATTCCCTCCATCGCGGCATCGTCGGTCACCACCGTGAAAATCACGTCGCAGGCGGCGGTGACTTCCGGCAGCGAGTTGGCGGCGATCGATCCGAGCTCCAGCGCCAGCGACTCGGCGAGCGGCCGGTGTTGATCGAAAACCGCAGCGACCGGGTATCCCAAATCGGCGAGACGCCGGGCCATGTTCGCGCCCATTCTCCCGACACCGACAAATCCAACGGAGACTTTTTTCATCGGGCGAAAGGTGGCGGCAAGTTTTCCCGCCTGCAACCCCAAGTTTGATCCCGGCCCGGCGGATTTCTAGCAAAGCCTGACCATGTCCTTGATGAACTGGCCCCAGAGGAACAACAAACCGCGGCGGGAGTATTGGAAATTGCCGTCGCCGGTGAGTTCGATGATGCCGGCGGCGAGGTTGTGCTCCACCTGGGTGCGCATTTCCGTTTCCACCCCATCCTCGATTTCCTCGGGGTCCGGCATCCGCAGGCGGTCGGTCGGGACCCGCACTTGGGAGAGATAGGTTTGGTGGTCCTTGAGGATTTGGTGAAAGCAACTCCGCTCGCAGGGGACGTGGTTCCAGCGCACGTTGGGCGGGCATTGCAAGGTCGGGGCGAAGGGGAAATTGGTGGTCCGCCAGATCCTGCCCTCAATGTCGAGAGAGGTGATCGAGATGAAGGCGAAGGCGACGTTGCCCTGCTCGCATAGGCACACGGCGGCGACCGCCCGTTCCTCCGGGTGCCAGAACAGGCGGAAAAACTGCTGCATGCCGGCCCATTCCCAACCGCAATCCGAGACATGCTCGAAGCCCGCCTCTTCCATCGCCGCCGCGGCCTCGGTGGCATTCGGGAAAAACGACGGATTGGGAATTTTCCGGTGGCGCAGGCGGTTGTTGAGCGGCAGGCGCATCCGGCGGACCCGCGTCAGCAGCTCGATCCACGGCAGGAAAAACCACAACACCGCCCCGAACAATCCGCCAAGCAGGCTGCCCGTGATGAAATAGAACAAACTGAAACTCGCGGCCAGAAAGGTGAACGCCCCGAGCTTGCGCAAAAAATTGACCCTGCCCGAGCGGAGCGCCAGGGCCAGCACGAGCAGGCCGATGACCGTTAGAGTTTCACTCATGGGAGCTTGGGCAGTCTGGAATGTGGGGGACGAGGCACGGGTTACGAGTCCCATGGCAATCGAAGCCGCGCAAGTGCTTGTTTTCCGGTGACTACGGGTTCAGACCCACGCTTGCCCGAGAAGCTCCCGCAGCCGCGCGGGATCGCTGGCCGAGGTCTTCGCCACAAATCCCCGCGCGTGCGCGAAGTGCACATCCTCGCAGTCGGCAATCCGCGTGAAATCCAAGCGCGGATGATCGTTGTGCCGCGAAAGCCCGAAGCCCTTGCCACGGCGGTCCGGATACACCAGGCCCGCCACGCCGCTCATCGTCGGGTGCGAATCGATGAAACGCGCCAAGCCCGCCGACGAGTCATCCGCCAGCGGTTCCTCGCGCGGCAGGTAGAGCACGTGAAACGGACCGTCCGCCGCGTCGATCTCCCAAAACTCGCCGACGTCTCCGATGTAGTTCAGACGCGCGCGCAGGGTTTTCACGTAGTCCAGCAGGTCGCTGCCGATCCAGCGCATGACCTCCCACAGCGGCTCGCCCGGGTGCAATTCCGACGTCTGCGCGAATCGGCGCAACAGCGTGGTGTCGATGGGCGAGTTCAATTTGAAAAGCGTTTCCCGCTCCACGCCCAGCCAGCGCGCGGTGTCCACCGGGCCGCGGGTATCGAACCATTCCGCCGGCTCCAGCCAGTCGCAAAACGCCCGCGCGTCGTCGTAGATCCCCAGATGCTGCAACACCAAACTCAGCGAACAGGTCGGCGGGTGGTCTTTGGAAAATTGATGGTGATCGAAATTCCCGCGCTCCGGCGCATGCTCATGGCCGACATCCACCACCGCCATCGAGGGATCCGCCAGATCCTCCGCGACCGGCTCGCGCCTGACGATGGTCACCGGGCTTTCAGCCAGCAAAAGACAACAAGCGAGAAACTCGTCCTTATGCGAGC
>JBIPMR010000571.1:0-3502 GCA_044369025.1 Luteolibacter sp. | reverse complement strand
CGTAAACCATGAGCCCGTGATCGGCGGCGGCGATCAGCGCGGCGGCGCGGGCGGCCCCCATCGAGATGGCGGTCTGGTGGGATTGCACGTAGATGATGCCCTCGACGGCGATCTCATCCGGCTGGAATTTCCGGATGACGTTGACCAGGTGGGTGCGGATCGCCGAGAGCGCGGCGGATTGCGGGATTTTGCTCGGGATCGAAATCACGTCGAAGGCGAGCACCACGGGCTTGCGCGGATCGCCCTCCAGCACGGCGTAACCGGTGTTTCTGACCGCCGGATCGATGGAAAGGACGCGCATGGAATGTGGCCCCAAAACTTGGAGCCCACCGATGGCGAGTCAAGGGGAATGACTGCGCCGCGGCATCCCGCCTTCGGACTTGGCGGGAGTGTGCGAAAATTGCTTTTCTAGGTTCAAATCATGCACTTGATGGACCTCCCGGCGTTTCGGGTGTTTATGGGAGACGTGAATGTAACACTCCAATCTTCCATGGGGACCCTTGATGCGAATGAGGCGGTCGCATCCGTCGCCTACCGCATGAACGAGTTTTTCGCCATCTATCCGATCACCCCGTCCTCGGCGATGGCGGAATTCGCCGATGAATGGTCGGCGGCCGGTAAAACGAACCTCTGGGGAGCGGTGCCGAGCGTGCTCGAAATGCAATCCGAGGGCGGTGCCGCAGGTGCGTTGCATGGCGCGCTGCTCACCGGTTCGCTGAGCGCCTCATTCACCGCCTCGCAGGGCCTGCTGCTGATGATTCCCAACATGTATAAAATCGCGGGGGAGTTGATTCCATTTTGCCTGCACGTCACCGCCCGCGCCTTGGCCACCCACGCGTTGAGTATTTTCGGCGACCACTCGGATGTGATGGCCTGCCGCCAAACCGGCTTCGCCATGCTGTGCGGCGGATCGGGGCAGGAAGCGCAGGACACCGCGGTGATTTCCCAAATGGTCACGCTGCGTTCGCGGGTGCCTTTCCTGCATTTTTTCGACGGCTTCCGCACCTCCCACGAGGTTTCGAAAATCGCGCTGTTGAGCGATGACGATCTGCGCGCCCTCATCGATGACGACTGCATCCACGCCAACCGCGACCGTGCGCTCACCCCTGACAAACCGGTGATCCGCGGCACCGCCCAAAACCCCGACGCGTTTTTCCAAGCCCGCGAAGCCTGCAACACATTCTATCAGGAACTCCCGCGCCTCGTCAAAGAGGCGATGTCCGCCTTCGCCGCCCGCACCGGCCGCGCCTACCAACCGTTCGACTACGAAGGCCACCCCGAGGCCGATCGGGTGATCGTCATCATGGGATCCGGCGGCGAAGCGGTCGCCGAAACCGTCGGTTGGCTCAATGACAACGGCCACAAAACCGGGGTCGTCAAAGTCAGGCTCTATCGGCCGTTCTCCGTCGAAGACTTCGCCGCGGTCCTGCCGCCGTCGGTCAAATCCATCGCCGTGCTCGACCGCACGAAAGAGCCCGGCGCGCTCGGCGAGCCACTCTATCTGGACGTCTCCGCCGCCCTCCGCCAGGCGGAAAGCGCCGGCTGGCTGCAAGACACCCACGCCATCCGCCTGATCGGCGGGCGCTATGGATTGGGCTCCAAGGAATTCACTCCCGCGATGATCAAGGCGGTGTTCGACGAACTCACCAAACCCTCGCCGAAGCCGGTTTTCACCGTCGGCATCAACGACGACGTCACCGGCCTCTCGCTCGACTACGATCCGGAATTCGAAGTCGTGCCGCCGGGCATGAAACAAGCCGTGTTCTTCGGCCTCGGCTCGGATGGCACCGTCGGCGCTAACAAAAACAGCATCAAGATCATTGGCGAAGGCACCGACAACTACGCGCAGGGATACTTCGTTTATGATTCGAAAAAATCCGGGGCGATGACCGTTTCCCACCTGCGTTTCGGCCCCTCGCCGATCCGATCCACCTATCTGATCCGCCGCGCCGAGTTTGTCGCCTGCCACCGCTTCGATCTTCTCCATCAGGTCAACGTGCTCGACTACGCCAAGCCCGGCGGCATTTTCCTGCTAAACTCACCGGGCGATCCGCATGAGGCCTGGAGCCGCCTGCCACGCGAGATCCAGGAGCAAATCATCCTCAAAAACCTCGCGTTCTACGCGATCGATGCCAGCACCGTCGCCCGCGATTGCGGCATGGCCGGACGCATCAACACGATCATGCAGACCTGTTATTTCGCGATCTCCGGCGTGCTCGAAAAAGACGAAGCCATCGCCGCCATCAAATACGCGATCCAGAAAACCTACGGCAAACGCGGCGACGCCGTGGTCCAGCGCAACTACGAGGCGGTCGACCGCACGTTGGAAAACCTGGTGAAAATCGAATATCCCGATGCCCCCAACTCGACCATCCGCCTCAATCCGCTCGTCCCGCAAAACGCCCCGGATTTCGTCCAGCGCGTCACCGCGTTGATGTTAGGCGGCAAGGGCGACCTGCTTCCTGTTAGCGCGTTCCCGGTCGATGGCACCTGGCCGACGGGCACCACCCAGTGGGAAAAACGCAACATCGCCGAGGAGATCCCGGTTTGGGAAATGGACCTCTGCATCCAGTGCAACAAGTGCGCCATCGTCTGCCCGCACGCCGCGATCCGGCCGAAGGTTTTCACGCCCGACCATCTAACCAACGCGCCCGGCACCTTCAAATCCACCGAATTCAAAGCCCGCGAATACCCCGGCATGCTCTATGCGCTGCAAGTCGCGCCCGAGGATTGCACCGGCTGCCAACTCTGTGTGGAGGTCTGCCCCGCCAAGGACAAGAGCAACCCGAGCCGCAAGGCCATCAACATGGCTCCTCAAATCCCGCTGCGCGAAACCGAACGCGTAAACTTCGCCTTCTTCCTCGATTTGCCGGATCCCGACCGCGCGATGCTGCGCGATGACGTGAAAACCACCCAGTTCATGCGGCCGCTCTTTGAATTCTCCGGCGCCTGCTCCGGCTGCGGCGAGACGCCCTATCTGAAGTTGCTCACCCAGCTCTTTGGCGATCATCTGCTCATCGCCAACGCCACCGGCTGCTCATCGATCTACGGCGGCAATCTGCCCACCACGCCCTACACCACCGACGGCTGCGGCCGCGGACCCGCTTGGGCGAATTCGCTCTTCGAAGACAACGCGGAATTCGGCCTCGGCATGCGCGCCAGCCTCGATCAATCCCGCGTCTTCGCCGATGGTTTGTTAAAAAGCCACGCCGGATTGTTAGGCGACGAGCTCGTCACCTCCATCCTCGAAGCCGACCAAACCACCGAGGCCGGCATCCACGCCCAGCGCGAGCGCGTTATCGCCCTGCGCCAGGCCCTCAAAGGCATCGCCACCCCCGAAGCCCGCACCCTCGATCAAATCGCCGATTACCTCGTCGAAAAAAGCGTCTGGATCGTCGGCGGCGACGGCTGGGCCTATGACATCGGCTTCGGCGGCCTCGACCACGTCATCGCCTCTGGCAGAAACGTCAACATCCTGGTGCTCGATACCGAAGTCTATTCC
>JBIPMR010000056.1:0-10726 GCA_044369025.1 Luteolibacter sp. | reverse complement strand
ACCAGCATCCTCGGAGCCTGGAGCGGATTCGAGTGGAAATTCGAAGAGGACACCGGTCTCGGCAAGATCAAGGAAAACCTCGCGATCGGCCGCTTTGCCGACAAAAAACACGGCCTCATCGTCTATCGCGCCCAGGAACTCTCCAGCGAGGGCACACGCTTGTTAGACAAGAGCCTGGTGATCCGCTTCGTGCTCGGCAAAGCCGGTCAGGTCAAGGAAACCGCCAAACCCTTGCCCAAAAGGTAAGCCATGGAATCCGAAGCCCCGATTGGCGAAAAGCGCCGGGGCTTCCGCCGCTGGAAATGGCTGCTGCTCGCGCCGCCGGCTCTAGCAGCTTTTGGCTTCATGCTCAGCAATCTGCTGCTGCTCACGCCGTGGGCACGCGGCTGGATCGCGGCGAAAATCGAGAGGCAGACCGGGCTGGAAACCCGCGTCGCCGGCGCCTCCTGGTCGCCCTGGGGCGGGGCCTCGCTCCACGGGGTCGAACTCCAGCAGCCCGCCGCCCTGCGCGCCGCCATCGCGAGTCCGCTGGCCCGCATCGACACCCTGCAAGTCGCCCCCGTCTGGCGGGCGTGGCTGCGCGGCCGGCTCGAGGTGCGGTCGATTTCGTTAGACACGCCGCGCTTGGTCATCCCGCTGGAACTTCTATCCTACCTCACCCAATCCAAGACTCCTCAACCTCCAACCCCGCCGCAGCCACCCGTCGCCGCTGCCGCTCCCCCACCCGTCGCCGCGGTCATTCCACCGGCGGCCCCGCCCCAACCACCGCCGGTCGCCGCCACGCCGCCGCCGCCGCCGCCGTTGCCCGCGCCGCCGCCCCAGCCCACGGGCTGGATCCATTTGAAGAACGCCTCGTTTTCGATAGTCTCGGTTAGATCGAAAACCCCGCTGTTTGAAATCCGCAAAATCAGCGGTTCGCTGCCGATCGCCGGCGACCCGGCGCAGTCCGTTTTGGAAATCCCATCCGTCTCATTTGCCGGAAACCCGACCTTCACCAACCTCTCACCGACGCTGGAATGGAAGCCTCCGGTCCTCTCACTCAGGCCGCTCGAACTTGAATTCCACGGCTGCAAATTCCTCATCGCCGGCAAGATCGGCAGCCTCACCGGCCTGCCGCTCCAGCTCGAAGCAAAACTGCCCAAGCAGGCGCTGTCCGCGGTCACCCTGCCCTTCGACGGCCGTCTCGACTCCGAAGCCATCGCCATGAATTTCGGCTTCCGCGGGTTGCTGCTCGCCCCCCCGACCTGGCAGGGCGATTTCGTCGCGGAATCCCAGGCCACGTCGCTGAGAGTTGCCGGGCATGAGGTGAAGTTCGACCGCGGCGGGGTCGTCACCGTGCTGCGCGGTGGCCGGCTTTCCTGCGTCGATGCCCGCTTGATCGGCGACGAGCTCTCACTGTTAGGAAACGCCACCCTGCTCGCCGACGGCCGGGCCGCCGCCGCCCTCCGCCTCGTCGCGCCCCCCGCGAACCTCGAAGGCATGGTCAAAAGGGCGTTTCCCACGCTTGAATCCCCTTCCCTCACGCCGCTCGGCACGCCACAGCGCAGCGCCTTTGATCTGGAAGCCTTCGGAAAGATCAGCCAGCTTTTCCTCCGGCTCGGCAGGGACGGCCCGATCATGAATCTGAAAAACTAACAAACACCCCATGAGAATCATCGCCGGTAAAGCCGGACGCATCGCCATCAAGGTGCCCTCGGCCGTCGCCCGCCCCACCACCGACTTTGTCCGCCAGGCGGTTTTTTCCATCCTCGGCGAGAAGGTGGAGAACGCCCGCGTGCTCGATCTTTACGCCGGCTCCGGCGCGCTCGGCCTCGAAGCGCTGAGCCGCGGCGCCGCCGCCTGCACCTTCGTCGATGAGCACCAACAAGCCACCCGGGTGATCGTCGCAAACCTAAGCAAGGCCCGGCTCGACGGCGGCCACGCCGTGAAATCCGAGGTCCGGTTATACCTCAAACGCGACGCCGCCCGTTACGATCTCATCTTCGCGGATCCGCCGTATTGGAAATACCACGGCGACAAGGACCACGTCACCGATCTCCTCAAAAGCGGCCTCATTCCGCCGCGCCTCGCGCCCGAGGGTTGGCTGGTCGCCGAGGTTTCCTCCCATCAGAAATCCCCGGAATGCGCAGACTTCACGCTCATCGCCCGCCGCGAATACGGCAGCAGCGCGATCCTGATCTATCAAAAAAGTGCGGACTGAAGCCCCGGACTGCGTTTCGAAAGCCACACCGCGATGCGATTTCTAACCGCCCTCACCTTCTACCGGCTGTTGTTACCGCTGCTGTTCGTCATCGCGTTTCCCGGATGGGTCGTGAAAATGTTGCGGCGCGGCGGTTTCGGAACTTCTCTCAGGGAGCGCGCGGCGATCTACACCGAGCCCGCCGAATTCGAACCCTGCGGCGCGGTCCACATCCACGCCGTGAGCGTGGGCGAGGCCATGCTCGCCCTCAAACTCATCCGCCAATGGCGGCTATCAGAACCCGGACGCCGCTTCGTGCTCGCCACCGGCACCGCCACCGGACACGCCGTCGCCACCGCCGCTAACATCCCCGGCCTCCGCGTCACTTATGCGCCGCTCGATTTTCCGTCGATGGTCCACCGCTACCTCGCACGTTTCGAACCGGCGCAGATCGTTCTCATCGAAGGCGAGGTCTGGCCGCACCTGCTGCGGGCCTGCCGGCAAAACGCGATTCCGGTGCGGCTGGTCAACGCCCGGATGTCGCCGCGCTCGGCGCGCCGCTATCAGAAACTCGCCGGGTGGCTGCGCCCGCTGTTCGGGATGTTGGACGCGGCCGCGATTCAGGACCCCGGCGACGGGCCGATCTGGCAGAACCTCGGCGTTGCTCCGGAGCGCATCCACGCGACCGGCAGCCTGAAATTCGATCCCGGCAGCGGCGCACGCCCGGCACGGCGTCCGGAGTTCCAACAGATTCTAACTCGGTTGGGAAACCCCCACCCCGTCATTCTGGCAGCAAGCACCCATGCGGGCGAGGAATCCTGGATCGCCGCGGCCATCCGTGGTGCGGCCCCGCAGGCGCTGCCCGTCATCGCCCCCCGCCATGCCGAGCGCCGCGCGGAGGTGAAAGCGGAACTCGAAGGCGCGGGGTTCGAAACGGTTCTCCGTTCGGCTTTCGCCCCTCCCGAAAACCCCGCCCGCGCCTGCCTGGTCATCGACTCCACCGGCGAGCTCCGCGACTGGACCGCGCATGCCGACGTCGTCGTGATTGGCAAAAGTTTTCTCTCCACCGGCGGCCAGAATCCTTGCGAAGCGATCCTCGCCGGCAAGCCGGTTATCGTCGGGCCTCACATGGAGAATTTCCAACCGCTCGTCAGCCAGCTCATCGCCGCGGGCGGCTGCCTTGTGGCCGGTGATTCCGCCACGCTTTCCCAAGCCATCATCGCCGCCCTCGATCCGCCACAAGCCGAAGCCCTGACCCGCAACGCCACCGCCGTTCTCACCCGCCATGACGGCGCGACCCAGCGCATCATCGGGATTCTAAAACGCCCCTGAATCGACATTTTCGGCCCCGCGATTTGATGAAAACCGGAGTTTGTCATTTCCAAATTTACTCCATAGCATCCGCGCCGTGAGTGATTCTGAAACCGACCCATTGAGCAGCCTCCTGTCCAGCTTCGCCCTCGGACCCGCGTGGGCACGTGCCGCCGGCGACAAGCCGGAGCGCAAACCCAAGGCATTTTCCGGAGGCGATGAACGTCCGCCAAGGCGCGACGATCGTGGCGGCGGTGACCGGAATCGCGACGGCGGCTCGCGGGATCGCGATGGCGGTGCCAGAGGCCGCGATGGCGGTGGCCGCAGGGAATTTCAAGGACGCGGCGGCAATTTCAACGACCGCCGCGACGGCCCGCCGCGCCACGAGGAGGCCGCTCCCGAGCATGGCGTGCGGGTGACCATCGGCCCGGATGCCCAAGCCGTGCATCTGATCGGCAAGGAAGTCCATCAGGTCGCGCGGGTCTATCCGTTGTTTGATGTGGCCAAGATTTTGTTAGCGGAAAAATCCCGCTGCCGAGCGGTTTTCGAAGCCCCGGAACCGCATGCGCCATTGATCCGCGGCAAGCTCGAGGAATGCGTTTTCCTCACCCGCGAGGAGGCCGTGCGCCACCTGTGGAACTCGGAGTTGCGCAACGAACTCATCGAAGAGGAAACCATCGAAGTCGAGCCGCCGACCGGCAGCTTCCAGGCGATCGCCCGCTGCGGGATCTCCGGCGAGTGGCTGGGCCCGGTGAATTTCCACTCCTATCAGCCCAACCTGCGCCGCCTGCACCGCGAGCGTTTCGCCAACATGCCCTTCGAAGTTTACTCCTCGAAAGTGCGGACCGAGCGCGGCGAAGAAGCGGTGAACGCGTGGTTGGAAACGATGAAGAAAAAGACCCGTTGGCGGATCAAAGCCGGCGAGGACGAGGCTTGGATCGACGACCGCGCGGAAGCCGAACGGACCTTTGCCACGCGTTGTTTCGACAAGGCGTTTGAAGAAAGCCGCATGGTCGATGTTTCGGGCGCGATTCCCGCCAAGAATCTGTCACCCTCGTTGTTGACCTCGCTGAAACTTTCCGGCAGCCACGCCCGCAAGCATCCGGCGATCCTGATTCCGGCCGTCTGCCGCGCCGTCGAGATCGAGCACCTGCCGGTCTTCAAACGCCAAGGCAAACTCCATACCGGACCGGCGCGTCCGCACCCGCTGCCATTCAACGCGGTGCTCGCCGAGCGCCCTAACATCATGGTTGAGTGGATCCGCGCGAACAAACCGGCGAAACTCGAAGGCCTGTGGAGGGCCGTGCTTCCGGAAGGCAGCACCGCCCCGCCCGCCGACTTCGCCGCCGATCTTTTCTGGCTGCTGCATCAAGGGCACATCCTGCTTTTCACCGATGACACCCTCGTCGTCCAAGAAACCCGCGAAACCCCGGTTCCGGAGGCCGGCGGCGAGCCGAAAAAATCCAAGAAGAAAAAGAAAAAATCCAAAGGCCAGCCCGCCGCGGACGGTGAAACAGCAGCTCCTGCCGAATCTGCCGACGAAGCAGCCGCTGCCGATGAGGCAACCGAAGAAGCCGTCTCCGAAGAAATTCCCGCAGCTGAAACTGCCGTGGAAGCCGCTGCGGAAACCGTTGCAGAAACCCCTGCTGAAGCTGACATGGAAACCACTGAGGCGCCGGTTACTGAAACGGAATCACCCGGCCGGGAAGGCGCCCCCGAAGCCACGGAGCCCGCAGCCGAAGCTCTCGCAGACAACGAGCCCGTCGCCGTCGAAGGACCCGCTCCGGAGCCGGAGAATCCCGAACCTGCGGTCGAACAAGAACCGGTGGTGGAGCAAGCTTCCGAGGACGAAAAGCCTCCTCAAACCGACTGAATCCTGCCCAATTAAAAATTCTTAGCGGATTCCACCTGCCAAAGGTTGACGCGCAGCTTCGACTATGGTTCAAACCTCTCGACCTGCTTCCCGGAACGGTGGCTGAGTGGTCGAAAGCACTCCCTTGCTAAGGGAACGTAGGGGTGACTCTACCGAGGGTTCAAATCCCTCCCGTTCCGCCACTTTTTTCTAGCAGGCCTGAAAGGGCATTCCCGAATCTCCACGAGACTTATCGACCCGGCCTCTCGGTCATCCTTGGTTCGGTGAATCAAGCGAAGCGGCGGCGGGCGGATGTGACGCGGAATCCGCCGGACTTTTAGTGTAGGCCGAACCTCCGTTGCGCTTGGTGGCAGAAATTTCGCGCAACACATCCAATTGCACTTCCTCGACATTGAGCAGTTTCTGGAGGTTCTGCTTCAACAGGTGATCGAGTTTTTCGTTGATGTGCTGGATTTCCAATTCGGCTTTCAGATTCACCTTGTAGTCGCTCTCGGCACGCCTGCGGTCGCGGGCTTGCTGGCGATTCTGGCTCATCCTGATCACCGGAGCTTGCAGGGCGGCGAGACAGGAAAGAATCAGGTTCAACAAAATGAACGGGTAAGGATCAAACGGCCGGGTGGCGAGCACCACCGAGTTCACGATGATCCAGACCACCAGCATTCCGGCGAAGCCCAGGATGAATTTCCAACTTCCGCCGAAGGCCGCCATCCGTTCGGACAATTTTTCGCCAAAGGTCAGGTCCGGGTCGAGTTCCAGCGCGCCGCGTTCGGTGACGAGTTCCTGATCGCGCAGACTGCGCAAAACGTCCTCCTCCAGGGCCGAGAGTTCGCCCATTTCCGATTCCAGCAGATTGCGAACGTATTCCGCGCGGAAATCGTCGAGCGCGTCGGCTGAGATTTCCGAATCTTCGCCGAGGGCCGGGTGGCGCCGGAGGATGACGGATCATTTCTCGATCATCGCGTCCAGTGCCGCTGGATTGCCGCCCCTTGATTCGCTGCCGCTGTTCCGCAAGTGGGCCCCGCTGCAGAGTTGGTTGCTGCCTCCCCTCACTTCGCGCTCACGACAACTCATCGACAACTGGGCTCAAGACCGGAAGGTCCTTTTGAAACCCAGCATGGAATCGGAGAGCTTTGATCTGATGATCCAGTTCGCCGCGATGGGAATGGGGGTCGGCTTTATTCCCAGACGCAATCTGAGCAGCTTCCCGCGAAAGCGCCTGGTGCGCCTGATCCATCCGCCGGTGGAATTGAGCCGGCAGTTGATCGTCATCTCGCCGAAGCACTCGAAATGCCCGGAGCATGTGGCGAAGTTCGTGAGTGGGATTTTGTTTTCGTGATGGCGTGGGATCTTGTTGCTGTTGCTAACCGCTCCTTTGTGGCGACAGGAGTGTCGCCACTCCTTATCGCGGTGAGAAATGACGCACCCGAGGGCCCCGGGGTTTTCATTTCCCGCCACGCAGTTTTCCGACCAGCCAGAGGACTGCTAGGATGACGGCGATGATCCAGAGCGCGTGGAGGAAGACGCCGGTGATGGCGAGTGCGACACGCAGGATGACCCAGAGGATCAGAAGGAAAATGGCCAGGCCGAGAAGTTTGCTCATGACGGGCAAGCTCGCCCGGATCGCCGGAATGGCAAATGGATCGCCAACACCATGAGGTGGACGAAGACGGCTTCTGGAAATCTCCGGTCAGCGCACGCGCTCTAGCAGCCAGGCTAGCAGGCCACTGACGGGCAGGCGCTCCTGCTCCATCGAGTCGCGGTGGCGGATGGTGACGGTGTTTTTGAGTTCGTCGCCTTGTTCGCCGAGGGTTTCGAAATCGACGGTGACGCAGAATGGCGTGCCGACTTCGTCCTGGCGGCGGTAGCGGCGGCCGAGTGCGCCGCCGTCATCGTAGAAGACGTTCATCCACGGCTGGAGGGTTTTCTGGATTTCGCGGCAGATGCGGACTTGTTCCTCGTTCTTTTTCAGCAGCGGGAAAATGCCGACCTTGATCGGAGCCATGCGCGGGACGAAGCGCAGCACCGTGCGGATCTCTTCCTTGCCCTTGTCGTCGGTGAGGGTCTCCTCGTCGAACGCTTCGCAAATGAGCGCGAGCACCGTGCGGTCGCAACCGGCGGACGGCTCGACGACGTGCGGCAGGAACTTTTCCTTGGTCTCCTCGTCGAAATACACCAGCGATTTGCCCGCGCCTTTTTCATGCACGCCGAGATCGTAATCGGTGCGATAGGCGACGCCTTCGAGCTCCTGGATGCCGAACGGGAATTCGTATTCGATGTCGTAGGTTTTCTGTGAGTAGAACGCGCGCTCGCCGTCCGGGATGTCGAGGATGTGGAGTTTTTCGCGCGGGATGCCGATCTCGCCGTAGAATTTGAGGCGCTCGGCGAGCCATTCGTCGGTGAGGCGCAGGCCGTCGTCGGGATGGCAGAAATACTCGATTTCCATTTGCTCGAACTCGCGCGAGCGGAAGGTGAAATTGCGCGGGTTGATTTCGTTGCGGAACGACTTGCCCATCTGCGCGATGCCGAAGGGCAGCTTCACCCGGTTAGAATCTAGCACGTTTTTATACTGGCAGAAAATCGACTGCGCGGTTTCCGGGCGGAGGTAGGCGATCTGGTCGCCGGTCGCGCCGAAGTTCGTCTGCAACATCAAATTGAACTGGCGCGGCTCCGTGAGCAGCGAGCCGTTTTCCGGGTTGAAACTTGTCGTGCCGGTGACTTCCTCGCGGCGATCTTCCGTTAGCTCGAGTTCCTTCGGGGAAATCTTCTTATCCGGCATCAACTCCGCATAGAACTTGCGGGCGGTCTTGTGAGACTCGGTCGGATCGTTTCCCGTCTTTACCAACGCCGCAAACGGGCGTTCGACGCTCCATCCGCTCGCCGGATGTTTCGCGCCCGAAAAATAAACCGCCGTGCCATCCTGGGCCGGGATTTGGTCGGCCCGCAGACGGGCTTTGGAGAGAAGGCAGTCGCACATCGGATCGCTGAAGCCGCCGACGTGTCCCGAGGAAACCAACACCTGCTCCATCGTCAGGATCGCGCCGTCCATGCCGAGCACGTCATCGCGCTCCTGCACGGTTTTGCGCCACCAATAGTCCTTCAAATTCCGCTTCAGCTCGGCGCCCAGCGGGCCGTAATCCCAGCAACCGTTGAGGCCGCCGTAAATTTCTCCGGCTTGGAAAATGAAGCCGCGGCGTTTGCACAGCGACACGATTTTTTCCATGCGGGCGGGATCAGTAACGTCTTTGTTGGCCATGATTTGAAAGGTTGGGGGCGCAGCGAAGCAGGCCCGGCGACGGGCGGCAAGACCGGATCTTCGAAGACACCCTCCCTCCGCGAAGGCGTGTACGCGATCAGGGAATAGCCGCATGACCGGAAACGGGATATCTCTCATGGGTCGCCGCGAGCATCCTTCTCCCCGGGGAAAACGCGGCACCCGCTTCACCCTCCCCAAGAGAACTGACCGCCGGCGAAAATCGAAAGCCCCCACCGCTTCGGTTTCCGCCGGCTTGTTTTTGGGTCTGAAGAATCGGGCGTTGCGGAAATTTCCTCCTTTTTCGGATTGCCACCGGAGAAACCCGTCCCTAGTTTCCGCCTCCCGAGATTTTAACCTCATTCCGAGATGTCCAAGCACAACAGCCTCAAGTCCAGCGCCACCGTCGGCGGCAAACGTTCCGTCCTCAAGCGCTTCGAGCGCGTCAAACTCCTCAAGGAGCGCGGCGAGTGGAAAGCCGGCAAGTCCCCCGTGGGCCTGCCGAAGACCAAACACGAGGGTTGATCCTCTGTTTCGCTCTTTCTCCCTAACGCGCGGATCCCCCGGGGCTTCGCGCCTTTTGCATTGAAGATCATGGCTACCAACGACGGCACCCGCCTCAACAAATACCTCGCTTCCTGCGCCGTGGGCTCCCGCCGCGCGTGTGATGAACTCATCAAGTCCGGCCGGGTGGAAGTCAATGGCAGCCCGTGCATCAACATGGGCACGCGCATTTCCGAGGGCGACCATGTGAAGGTCGATGGCAAGCGCGTGATCAAGCGCGAGGCGCTGATCGTCGCATTCCACAAGCCGCGCGGCTTCGTCTGCACCCGCGAGGATGAACTCGGGCGCGAGACGATCTATGCGCTGCTGCCCGGCTCGCTGCACTCGCTCCACCACGTCGGCCGGCTGGACATGGATTCGGAAGGCCTGCTGATCCTCACCAACGACGGCGATCTTTCGCAGCAGCTGATGCACCCGTCGAAGTCCATCGAGAAGGAATACCTCGTCACTTCGAACCAGGCGTTTGAAAACGCCCACCTCGACCAATTTCTCGAAGGCGTCTTCACCACCGAAGGAAAGTTGAAGGCCAAGGCCATCGAGCGGCTCTCGTCGCGCCGCATCAAGGTGGTGCTCGACCACGGCGCGAAACGCCAGATCCGGGTGATGTTCGATTCGCTCGGCTATCAAGTGACCAAATTGATCCGCGTGCGCATCGGCGCGCTGTGGCTCGGCGACCTCGAACCCGGCCGCTGGGCCGCGCTCAATGCCCAGGAAATCGCCATGCTGCTGGGAAATCCGAAGCCCGCGAAAAAACGCGGAAGCGCCAGGGATTGATAGCATCCGCGGGAGACGCTCAAAACCGACGGGACTCCAGGGCATCGCACGCCATGGCGTTCGTTGAGTCGCAGGGCCCGGAAAAAAACACGGAATTTGTGAAGTCTCGAGGCTTGCCGCCCGCAGCATCACTCCTTAGCCTGCGCGGGTGCGGCGCGGCTTTTCCGGCCCCGCTTTTGCCATTTTCCACCCATGAGCGCCAAAAAATCCAACAAGTCCAACACCAGCCACGATCAGGACGCCGTCCACAAGCCGTCCAAGGAGTTTTCTTCGAAAGCCCGAATTTCTTCGATGGCGGACTACAAAAAGCTCTACAAAAAATCGATCGAAAAGCCCGAGACGTTCTGGGCGGGCGAGGCGAAGGAGCTGACCTGGCAGAAAAAGTGGGACAAGGTGCTCGATTGGAAAGAGCCGTTCGCCAAGTGGTTCGACGGCGGAAAAATCAACGTCTGTGAAAACTGCGTGGACCGCCACGCCGTCGGAGCCCGCAAGAACAAGGCCGCGATCATCTGGGAAGGCGAGCCCGGCGACAAACGCATCATCACCTACGGCCAACTCCAGAAGGACGTTTGCCGCTTCGCCAATGTGCTGCTCAAAAACGGCGTGAAATCCAAGGACCGCGTGCTCATTTACATGCCGATGGTCCCGGAAGCCGCCATCGCCATGCTCGCCTGCGCCCGCATCGGTGCCGTGCACAACGTGGTGTTCGGTGGCTTTGCCGCGGAGGCCATCGTCGATCGCCTGGTGGATTCCGGAGCCACCACCGTCATCACCG
>JBIPMR010000570.1:0-3512 GCA_044369025.1 Luteolibacter sp. | reverse complement strand
CTTGCGCATGTCGGCGGTGATGTCCACCGAGCCGTCGAACGCATTTCCTAACAATGCCTGCCGCGCCTCGGTGAGGTTTCCCAAAGTGGCTGACAGCCCCCAGATGCGCAGGCCGGGGATCCAGGTCCGCAGGCGCGCCAGGCAAAGCTCGGTTTGCACGCCGCGCTTGGTGCCTAACAGTTCATGCCATTCATCGACGATCACGCAGCGCAGGCCGGCGAGTTTTTCCGGGAAATCCGCGTGGGTGAGCATCAGCGAGAGCGACTCCGGCGTGGTGACGAGCGTGTGCGGGAGTTTTTTGCGAAGCCTCGCGCGAAGGGCCGCGGGGGTGTCGCCGGTGCGGGCCTCGGCCTCGAATTGCGGAGCCAGTTCCGCGAGCGGTTCGCGAAGCGCCCGCAAGGTGTCGGCGGCGAGTGCGCGGAGCGGCGTGAGCCACAGCACTTGGCAACCGGGACCGCCGGCAAGACTCTCCGCCAGCGGTCCGAGGTAAACCGCGAGGGTCTTTCCCTGGCCGGTGGGGGCGTGGAGCAGCCCGGATTTTCCGGACAGATAGGCTTGCCACGTTTGTTTTTGGAAATCGAACGCCTGCCAACCTTGGGTAACGAAAAACGGATCAAGCGCGGCGATTGGCATCGCTGGATGATCATGCGGCCCCGCGGATTTTCAAGGGCCAAGCCTTGGCCTGGGCCTGACGGGGTTCAGCGATGAGGCCGAAGCCGAAATGGAAAATCAGCTCTCTTGCGCACGGCCACGGCTGCGCAGTTGATTCTGCCGGTTCTCAGGACTCGCCCCGCCGCCTGCCGGGATGCCGCGCCCCGGCGCTTCTTCTTTTGAAACCGGCAACAGAACGATTCCGGCTAACAGTAGTAGGCCGCTGCCGATTCCCAGAACGATGGGCCACGCCCGCCGTCTTCCGGCGATCTGCCAGAACCAGCGCCAGTGAAGGGCCAGGTGGATCACGATCAACGTGAGGAAGGCATAGGACAACCCCGTGTGCAGGTCGCCCCATTCGTGGCGGTCCCAGCCGAGCGCCGAAAGGCCGCGCCCGCCGCGCGAACCGGGCGGCAGGCGGAACGCGAGCAGCAACCCGGTGCCGGACATCGCACAGAAGACCAGCCACAACAGGCCGTTGCAGATGCGCGGGATCAACGTGCGGGCGGAGGACTTTTTGATCGTTACTGGCGGATTCATGATCGTGGGTGGGGGGATGGATGCGAATTTTGTTAGCCAGTTCTTCGAATGAAGTTTTGGTTAGGTAGGTGCAAGTGGCCGATCCGGTGCCGCGGATTTGGTTTTTCCCGCGCGGGTTCCGGGATGCGAAATTTCACGGCTGGCCACGCACCGTGAAATTTGCGCCACGCATGCCCAATTCGAGGCCAAAACCCGACCTAACAATTAAACAAAATTTGGTCCAGAAATCAGTTGCACCTCAAAGTGGAGAAGTGGAGAAGTGGAGAGGTGGAGAAGTCGGGAAGTCGGGAAGTCGGGAAGTCGGGAAGTCGGGAAGTCTGGGGGAGAACGTTCACCAAAAGAAACCGGCGAACCGCCAAAGGCCCGAGCGGCGGACTTGGATCTGCCGGGACAGACCCGGGCTGAGGGGGGATGAGGGGGGATGAGGGGGGATGAGGGGGGATGAGGGGGGATGAGGGGCCCGGCGCTTTTCAGCGTTTTTTCCTGAGGCGCTTGCCGGTGAGGCGGGTGGCGATGAGGTTCGGGCAGCGGCCTTTCAGGCGGAGTTGCTCGCAATTTGCCTCGATCTTGATGGATTGCCGGACGGGCTTGAAGCCGAGGCGGCGGGTGACGCAGTCATTGAGCAAATCGAGATGGGAGTCCTCGAATTCCACCACGCGGCCGCAGTCGATGCAGACGAGGTGGTTGTGCGAGGGTTTTTCGAGGAAGTTGGGATCGTAGGTGGTTTGATTGTCGCCGAGGTCGATTTCCCGGAGCAGATCGGCTTCCACCAGCAGGCTGAGGGTGCGGTAAACGGTGGCGCGGGAGGTCTCCGAGTCGAGCTTCCGGGCTCGATCAAACAACTCCTCCGCGGTGAAATGTTCGTCCTTGGAAAAGGCCGCCTTGACGATGGTCTCGCGCTGCCCGGTCCGGCGCAGGCCCTTGCGGCGGATGAAATCGTCGAGTCGTTCCTGGATGCTGGCGTCCACCGGCAAAACCTAACCCGCCCGCCGGCACACGGGAAGCCGAATTCTCGCAGCGCTGGGCGCCTGCCTCGGGCACGTTCGTATTCGGATTTCAACTTGCGACCCGGTGGTGTTCGGGCGATTCTGGCGGGTGGGGCCGTTTCCCGCTCCCACCAACCCCCCTCACTTACCAACCCCCATGGGCATTTTATCCTGGATCCTTTTCGGCTTCATCGCCGGCGCGCTTGCGAAATTCATCATGCCGGGAAAAGACCCGGGCGGCTGTTTGGTCACCAGCATCATCGGCATTGTCGGGGCGGTGGTGGCGGGCTTCATCGGGACGATGGTCGGGTTCGGGAAAGTCGAATCGTTCGACCTCGGCGGCATCCTGCTGGCGACGATGGGCGCGGTCCTGCTGCTGATCATCTATCGGGTGATCAGGAAATAACTCTCGAATCCCGGGTGCATGATGCGGGTGTTGTTCGAGGATTGAGCGGAAATCGCGGTGCAACACGGGAATCGACAGCCGCCGGTCCTGCGCTAGATTTCCCGCGGGATGACTTTGAAGGAACTCGGCTGGAACGATGATTTGGAAACGGCTTGCGCGGCTCACCGCGACAAGCACTGGGTGCCCGCGCGGCTGATTCGCGAGACGGTGATCAACTACGGCGCGTTCATCAAGGGCGGCGAGGAAATCGACGTGATCCTCTGCGGCCGCGTCTGGCATGAGGCGGCTTGCGATGCGGATTTGCCCGCGGTGGGCGACTGGGTGATGGTCGAGTTGGGCGACGAAAACCAGCCGTCGGTCATTCGGGCGATGCTGCCGCGGCGCACCTGTTTTTCGCGGAAAATGCCGGGCAACAGCAGCCAGGCGCAGGTCATCGGCGCGAACATCGATCTGGTAGCGGTCGTCACCGATGCTGGCCCGGATTTCAACATCCGCCGGATGGAGCGTTACTTCATGCTGATCGGCCGCAGCGGCGCGAAGGCGGTGGTGCTGGTGAACAAATCCGATCTTTTCCCCATCGCGCAAAGCCAGGCGGCCGCAGCGGAAATCGCGGCGTTGTGGGATGGCGCCAGCGTCCACGTCACCAGCGCGGTGAGTGGCCAAGGGCTCAAAGTCCTCAAAAAATACATCAAGAAGGGCATCACCATGTGCATCGTCGGCTCCAGCGGCGTCGGGAAATCGACCTTGGTGAACCAACTCTACGGCGAGGACTGGCAGTGGACCAGCGAGGTCAATGAGATCACCGGCAAGGGCCGCCACACCACCACATCCCGCGAACTGGTCCCGCTGCGCAACGGCGGCATGCTCATCGACAATCCCGGCATGCGCGAGATCCAGATGTGGACCGACGAGGCCACGCTGCGTGACAG
>JBIPMR010000569.1:0-3515 GCA_044369025.1 Luteolibacter sp. | reverse complement strand
GTCCGAACAGGGGCTTTGGCGGGGCTTTCGCGCACGAACCGCAGTCGCCGCGGCTGAAGGTGGGCCATTGGTGGCGGGGGAGTTTTTCCAAGGTCTGCCAGAGTCCGGGAAGCCCTTTGGCGGCGGAGTGCTCATTGCCGGGGCGCACTTCCACGCCGAGGCTGATGCGCAAATCCGCCACGAAATAACTGTGACGGTGTAGTGGAGCGGACACTCGCGCAGGAATTCCTCCCATCGTCCGCCGGGTTGCAGGAACTGGAAGAAGAGAAAAAACTCGCCGCCCTGCGTGACAAGCGCTGCCGCAGCAGTGTCGAGGACATCATCGAGGTCCTGCGCGGCGACTACCGCGAGGAATACCTTTTCGTGCTCGGGCAAAGCCAGAAAACCTACCCCCAGTTGCGCGAAGCCATCGCGGCGTGTGACGGGAAACTCGGCGAACTGGACAGACCCGAAACCGGCGAGGCCTGTCCCGTCCACGACACCGTCCAGCGAAGCTGGGAACACCTCAGGTTCTTCGAGCACCGGACCGCGATCCGCGCCAGGGTGCCCCGCATCACCACCCCGTCGGGAGCCGTCAAGACCGTCGAAGTGCCATGGGCCAGACCCAACGGCGGGTTCACCCTGTTGATGGAAGCCTGGCTGCTGGCGATGGCCAAAGTCCTGCCTGTCGCCGAAGTGTCGTGGCAAACCTCCGTCAGGACCGGATCTGGCACCTGATCCGCACGCGCGTTGACGAAGCTTGGAAAGGGGCCGACTGGAGCGAACTCAAGCGGCTGGGAGTCGACGAAACCTCCACCCGCAAGGGACACAAATACGGCACCGTTTTCCTTGAAATCAACGGCAAAGAGACCTCGCGCGGCCGGGGGGCGTCCAAGGTGGCCCGCCTGCTTTACTTCACTCCGGGCAAGGACAAGGAGACCTTCACCGAGTTTGTCGCCGAACTCAATCGACGCGGGGTGGCCCCGTCGCAGGTGGAGGAAATCGCCATGGATATGTCCCGGGCGTTCATCGCCGGTGCCGGCGAACACTTCCCCGATGCCCAGATCAGTTTCGACCGTTTCCACGTCATGAAGCTCTGCGGCGAGTCGCTCGACGAGATTCGCAAGCAAGTCGTCCGTGAGAGCGGCAGTTTGCCGCGAGGAGCGATGTGGGCGTTGCGCGGCAATCCGGAAAACCTCAAGGAGCAGCAGCGCCAACTACGGGAACAAATCTGCAAGGAACACGGAAAGATCGCGCGTGCGCTCTCGATCCGGGAGTTCCTCGCAGACCTGTGGCACTACCAGTCGCGCGGCGACGCCGAGCAGCATCTTGGTTCGGTCATATCCTGGTGCAGCCGTTCGCGGATGCAGCCGTTCGTCAAACTCGGCAAGACCCTCAAGAGGCACATGGACGGCTTCCTCGGCTACTTCAACAATTACACGACTTCGGCGGCGATCAAAGCCGTCAACGGCCTGTTGCAACTCGCCCGCCGAAGGGCCAGGGGATACCGCACGTTCCGCAACTTTCAAGCGATGGCACATTGGATAGCGGGCGGTCTAACCATCGAATTCCGACCCTTATCAACCCACTAAAAGTTCAGCAGCGCCCTTTTTTTCCGGGGCATCGGGACGTCGTCCTTGCGGCTGAGGTTCCGGAAATTTTCCCAGCGGTGGAAGGTGAGGAAATTCGCGTCGTGGTTGTTGCGCGCGCCGCCCTCGGTGTCGTCCCAGGCGGTGCGGCAGGCGGCGATGATGTCGTTTCCCTCGAACTGCCAATCGACATACTGAAAGCCGTGTCTGGCGGTGTCGGGGTGATAGAGGAGGACGCTGCGGATCTCCCAGTCGGTTAGGTTTTCGCTGTGGAGCAGGGCGAGGGTGTTGCGGGTGGCGGCCGGCACGCCTTTTCCGGCGTGGCGATCGGGGATGATGGTGGCGAGCGTCCAGTAGCCGGGACCGGCGGGGTCTTTGCGGATGGTGAATTTTTTCGCGCCGCCGGGGAGCTCGATGATGTCTTTTTCCGGATCGAAGGTGGCGGTTTTTCCGTCCTTGCTGATGCGGACGATGGCGGCTTTTTCGGGAACGGTGGTGTTGTCCACGCGCAGGATGTTGACGAGGTTTCCGTTAGGATCGGCGACGGCATTGCCCTCCAGCCAGGCCCTGAATCCGTCGGGGAGCCATTGGGTTTCCCGGGCAATGGCGTTGCTGAGGGTCCAGCTTGCCGGGTCTAGCAAATCGGCGTCGGCGGGGGCGGACAACATGAGCGCGCGGTAGCGTTCGCCCCATTTGTTGCTGGTGTGGGCGTCTTCCATGGCGCGCCAGATCCGGCCGTCGTGTTCGATGACGGGCATCGGCGCGCTGTGGAACTGCCCTTCGGCGATGATGACGGGATCGGTCCAGGTTTTGCCGCTGTCGGTGGAGCGGCGGATGACGACGTTGCCGTGGTGCTTGTCGTTGCCCAAGGTGTGAACGTGGCCCTTGTGGACGAACAGGCCGGTCCAGAAAAAGCCGTCGAAGTCGGTGAGGTGTTTCCAGGTAACACCCTTGTCGGAGGAGCGGTAGAGGCGGCCGGTGGCGCGGACGTGCTCGTTGCTTTTCGGGCCGAACAGGTCGTGGCTGGCGAGGTAGTCGCCGTTCGGGAGGATGCAGATGGAGGGCGAGCCGATGTAGCGGCCGCTGGCGGCGGGGGAGTGGTGGATGACGGCGCCGGGCGGTGGCGGGATTTCTGCAGGGGCGGCTGTGGTGGTGAGGAGGGCGGCGAGGGTGGCGAGCAGGCTGGCTTTCATGGGTTCTTCGGCGAGGTTCCGGGTTTCGATCAAGCGTTCGTCGTAGTGGTAGAGTTCGCGGGCGGTGATCCCGCCATTCTGAATCGACCGCCATTCGGTGTAGCGGTGGTCGGCGGTGCGCACGCTGTAGCCCATGTGGGTGGGCCGGTCGAGGTGGTCGGGGTGCTGGCTGATGGCGGAGTCCTTGACGGAGGCGGCGGGTGAATCCAGCAGCGGCCGCAGCGAGACGCCGTCAAGATCGTGCGCCGGGGGCGGGAGCTGGCAGAGGTCGGTTAGGGTTGGATAGAGATCGACCATTTCGACGATCGCGCGGGTGACGCCGGGTTGTTCGAGGCCGGGCGTGGCGATCATCATGGGGACGCGGGTGTCGCGCTCGAAGTTGGTCAGCTTGCCGACCATATCGTTTTCCCCGAGGTGATAGCCATTGTCCGACCAGAAGACGATGATGGTGTTGTCGGCGAGGCCGTGGCGGTCGAGGGCGTCGAGCAGCTTGCCGACATTGGCGTCGAGATAGCTGACGGCGGCGAGGTAGCCATGGCGGAGTTCCTTGAGGGTGTCGCTGTTGAAATCGCCGGTGGCCGGGATGCCGTGGTAGCCGCGGGGCTCGGGGGAATTGTGGATCGCCAGGTCCGGCGCGCCCTGAGGGCGTCCGGGATGATCCGGCGGGGCGAGCTTGTCGCGATCGTAGAGGTCCCAATATTTTTTCGGAGCGTTGTAGGGCAGGTGGGGTTTCCAGAAGCCGGCGGCGAGAAAG
>JBIPMR010000568.1:0-3517 GCA_044369025.1 Luteolibacter sp. | reverse complement strand
TGCATCACCCGAATGAGTATGCGTCTGCATGGCGCATGCTTGAAACTCATGAAAAAACCAATCATCGCCTTCTTCCTCGGATTTCTCTGTGTGCAAACGCACGCTAAAGTCATCCATGCCGGCGGCAACGTCACCGCGGCCGGCCTCGGCACCACAAGCGCCAATGCCATCTCCCGCATCAGCAATGGCGGCCTCAACCCGGCGGTTTTTGGCGACATCATGGTCTCCGCCAGCATGTTTGATAACACCGGAAATACAGTCGTCGCGCCCCCGGAACCCATCCGTTTCACCCTGAATCTGGGTTTGGCAGCCGACGGGGGTGGCCATGATCTCAGAGTCTGCCGCCTGCACAACGATTCGGGAGTGGTCAGGGACAGCGGCATCGTCGGCTTCACCTTGACTGCCTACAGCGGCCCTGACGGGACTGGAAGTGTTACTGCCAGCGCCTCATTCACCGCGAGGAATCCGACCACAACGGCACCTGCCACCGCGCAGTCTTTCCCGTTCCTCGCGGAAAACGTCCAGTCGGTGGTTCTCGCCGTGGACACCATGGTGGTGAAAGGCGGCACAAACACCCTCTACAACCTGCAAGTCACCGAGGTGGCGTTCGAGGGCGATAGCGATCAGCAACTCAGCCTGCTCCCGCCAGAACTCGTCTTCAGCGGCCATGACCAGATGCTCTACTCGCTGGAATCAAGTCCGGACTTGCTCTCGTGGACGGGGTTTCAAACCCAATTGGGAAGTTCACCAATCCATCAAGACATCAGTCAGGATCTAATAAACTCATCCCGCCAATTCTACCGCGCCCGCCAGTTGGGGCGGATCCCGGACCAGATTGAGATCATCGATCCCAAGCCGTTTGCCATCAACACGCCGGTCAGCAACGGTCCCGTCATTTCGGCGGCCGATTATGGGCTAAGTTCTAACAACACACCATCGGCCAACATCATCGCGATGGAGTCCGCGATCGCCGCAGCCAAGACGCAGGGAGCGTCCAAGCTCTTCATTCCCGCCGGGATTTACCGCTTCTCGGCGAACCGCAGCACCCAGTTGCTGTTTTCCGGACTCAACAACATGATCGTGGAAGGGGTGGCCGGGCAAACCGAGTTGATTCTCGTCGATTCGGCGGACACCTACAAGGCCGGGAGTGGTGACTTCCTCCACTTCACGGGCTGCGAGAATCTTTTGGTTAGAAATCTGGTGATTGACTGGGACTGGTCGGTGCGGCCGCTTTCAGCCATCGCCCGTGTGGTGGCTGTCAACACCACCGACTGGACCGTGGATGTCGAATTTCCATTCGACACCCTCGCCGCCAATTATCCCATCCGCGGCTCCATGGAGCTGAACCCCTCCGTCTGGACCCGCAAGCGGGTCGGATTCGAGACCGGCGCGTCCTACTTCACACTCCAGGAGCAGATTTCACCCAATCGCATCCGCCTTCATTACAAGCCGGAGTATGAATACAAACTGAAGAAACCCGTTCTGCACGAATACACAGCCGTCTTTTTCACGCCCAATCTCACCGTCAATGCGGTGGACCTCAGTTCATCATCCCATGTCACCTTCGATGGCGTATGGGTCCATGGTGCCAGCTTCGTCGCCTTCGCCGCCGATAACAACGAGTATTACGAATTCAAAAACTGCCGGGTAGAGCGCCGTCCGGGCCTGCCCCCCGCATTCCAAGGCTCATCCGGATTCGAAATCCATAACTGTCGCGGCCACTTCAAACTCACCGGAAACTATGTGAACAGGGCAGGCGACGACGCCCTGCACTACAGTTCCGGCGGCGTGGACCAAGGCGTGGAACGGATCGACGCCAACACCCTCAGGATCACGGACCTGTTCTATTACACCGGTCAATATCCGCTGGTGGCGGGAAACCGCCTTGAATTGCTCAATGCAAACATGGCCACCGTTTATACCGGAACCATCACCGGGGTGCAGTGGGATTTGAACTTCTATCCCACCAATCCCAGAAACCGCGTTACCATCAGCTTGCAGGAACCCTTGCCAGCCACGGTGGAGACCGAGGGCTTCGTGACCGTCCCCGCCTACGCCACGGGCGGCTATTTCATCGAAAACAACCACTTCGAAGGCGGTGTCGGCCATGGCATCTATGCCAGCATGAAGGACGGAGTGATCCGCAACAACAGGCTGATCAACTGCGCCTATCCGGGCGTGATGTTCTCCCAGACCTGGCGCAGCGAGCGCTGGTTCATCGGAACCAATCCGTCATACAGCCTGATCAGCGACAACCTGATCGACGGGTGCAACACGGCGGACCGCGAGCCTGCGGCACTCTTCATCGGGGCCGGCATCGACAGCAACAACCAGAACCAGATCACGCGCGGTTTCCTGCCAGTCACCGGACGTCCGACGCAGAATGTGGTCGTCGCCAACAATGTCATACGGAACTCGCGCACCCTCGCCGTCGCCGTTTGGTCGGCGAAGAACATCCATTTCCAGAACAACCGGATCGTCGACAACCATCTTGCCCCGCAGGCGGACTATCCGGTCGCGACCTTCGGCGACTTCTGGATCGAACAGGCCGATAACATCACCCTCAAGAACAATATCCTCACCGGTAACGGCGGAGGCAACCTGATCAAGTCCAATGCCGCCACGACCACCGGCATGGTCATCGAGTGAATCTTACAAAACGAATCCACAAGCCATGCGGGAAAGTTTCCTGCATGATTCCAGTGTCTTGGAAGTTGTAGCAAAACCCTTTGGGATGGTGCCGACATCAGCGAACTGTTGTTTGATGAATCCCAACCACATTTCCTGGTTGTTGCCTTGTCCATGATTTCCTCGTGGGTAGCGGCGTCCGCGCAGACGCCGCGTCCACCCATGAACCCCGCGATGACGCGGAGGCGCGACGGCAAAACAAGGATGCGGACCGGAAGAACAGGTCTGGTTCCGAACTTTGGAGCGCTGCCCGCGTGGGTAAAAACGGAGCTGCCAAGACGGCCTCACTCCTTGGTCATCTTCAAATACGCTGCTGCATAGCGCTTGCCGAGGTCCCGGCACGCTGCGGCGTTGAAGTGAATCTTGTCGCCCTTGTGGTGCAAACCCTCGGAGTTGACGAAAGCGGTGTGAGGCACCGACTTGGGCAGATCCTGATGCGCCTTGTCCACGAGCATCTTTTCGGCATTCCAGGGAGCCTCCGCGAACTGGCCCATCTGGCCGGCGATGAACGGCGCATCGGGCACCTTCACGAGTTCGCGCAGGCGATTGACGAGATCATGCAGCTTTGCCTGATAGGCTTCCGCCAGTTTGGAATCCGAATCGCCCTCGCCCTGATGCCAGAGGATGCCCTTCAGCGTGCCGGCCTTCAGCGCGATCTCCACCCGCTTCACGGTGTCGTCCCAGGGATGGCTTTTCGTCGGCTTGTAGAACACACCCGGTTGCCACGCGTCGATCGGCGTTCCACCCACGGCGCAGGGAATGAGACCAATCGTCACGCCCGGATTCGCCTCGGCGATGATCTGACCGAAAGTCTTGCCCAGCCCCACAC
>JBIPMR010000566.1:0-3520 GCA_044369025.1 Luteolibacter sp. | reverse complement strand
AATCCTTCCGCCGAGCGGCTGTTTCGCGACAGATACAGGCCGATGCCGAGGGTGGCGATGAAGTAGGCGATCACCACGATCCAATCCAAGCCGACGAAATGACTTTTCATGACAATTCGAGCGGCAGGCGCTGGTAAGGAGTTGCTTGCGGGTTTTGCATGGCCGCCGCCAGACTCGCCAACCCAAGGGCGGAGTCAAATATATTCAGCTATCGTCACATCGATCAAACCTCCAGGGTGGCTTCCAGATGCTCCAGGGTGAAGTCGAGCGAGGTGCGGATATGGTTGCGCATGGCCTCGGCCGCGGCGGGAGCGTCGCGCCGCTCCAGCGCGTTGAGGATCTCCTGGTGTTGCTTGCAGGCAAGCGACAGCCGGGCGGTATCATGGACGCCGCGGTCGGCGTAGAAGATGCGCGACTGGATATGGCTTTCCTCCACGGTGCGGGCGAGGGCGGGATTGCGCGCCCCCAGCAGGATGGTTTTGTGGAAAGCGATGTCGGCATCCAGAAACGCGAAAAGTTCGGTCGATTCCAACTGGCTCACCCCGCGGGCAGTCGCTTCGCTGAAGATTTGTTGCATCGCCGCCAAATGCTTGCGGAGTTGTTCCAGATGGCGTGGCGAGTGGCGCTCGGCAGCTTTCATCGCGGCAAAAGTTTCCACCGCCTCGCGCACTTCGTAAAATTCCAAGGCGGAGTTGCGCGTCAGCGAGCGGACCACCGCGCCGAGCCGTGGGATCAGTTCGACAAACCCCTCGGAGGCGAGCTGCGTCACCGCCTCGCGGACGGGGGTGGTCGAAACGCCCAATTCCACGGAAAGCTGCTTGTAATCCAGCCGGGTGCCCGGGGGCAGTGAGCCATCCAGCAAGCGCGCGCGGAGGATGAGATGGACACGTTTGGGGAGCGGCTGATTCACGCCGCTGAGCTTATCCGCGCCTTTCGCCTGATGACAAGTCGCAATCCCACGCGGGCCGTCCTTGTGCCGGCGAATGAACTCGACGGCTTGCCCGGTATAACGGCGTGTGAGTTGGGATTGGTTATGGTTTCCACAGTTCCTCGCCGTAGCTCCAGCCGTCGCGGACCGGTTCTTTGATCCAGGCGTCGAACTCGGGGGCGTTTTTGACTTTCATGGCGGCGGCGTCCCATTCGATGGTTTTGCCGCTGCGAATGGCGAGGGTGCCGACATTGACCAGCTCGGTGAGCGGACCGGCGTAGTCGAAGTGGGAGCCGGCATGCGGGATCTCGCCGCGGATGGCCGCGAACAATTCGCCGATCGGCTCGCCCGCCACGGACCGCGGCAGCGGCTTGCGGCGCAGGATGTCCATGACCGGCTTCATGCGCTCGCGAGGCCAGAGACGCGGGCTATCAACACGCATGTCGTCCGAGGTGAGTGTTTCCTTGCTGCCCTTCATGATCATGCCGTCGTCAGGCAGTTCCTGTTCCATCCCGGGCAGGGCCTCGGGCTTCAAACCGCCTTCATGCCAGTGGATCCGCACGGGCGGCAGCGTGCCGCGGGCGGCAAAGTGGAAGATGATGTGCGAGCGGGTCGCGGTGTGGTTTTCCAGCGCGGCAGGTTGCTGCTCGACGAGCTCGACCTTTTCCGGCATGCCGAGTTGAAGCGCCCAAAACGGCGCGTCAAGGCAGTGGCAGCCGATGTCGCCCAGACCGCCGCTGCCGTAGTCCCACCAGCCACGCCAGAATTGCGGCAGGTATTGTTTCGAGTAGTCGCGCGCGGCGACCGGGCCCTGCCACAGATCCCACGACACACCCTCCGGCACGGGTTCGGTCTTCGGCGCGACGGTGGGCGGCGGATTCTTGAAGCCGATGCGGCTGAGCGGGCGGCCGGTCCAGCAATGCACCTCCTTCACCTCGCCGAGCACACCGGCTTCGAACCACTCCTTCACCAGACGGATGCCCTCCCCGCAGTGGCCTTGATTGCCCATCACGGTCTGCACGCTATAGCGGTGCGCGGCCTTTTGCAGCGTGCGCACCTGCCAGATGTTGTGGGCGAGCGGCTTCTGTACCAAAACGTGCTTCCGCGCCTCCATCGCGGCCATGGCGGCCATGGCGGCGGCGAAGTGGGTGTGATCCGGCGTGGAAATCAGCACCGCGTCGATCTGGGAACCCATCTCGAACCGTCCTTCACCTTGCCGGTGGCAAGCCGCCTCGGCGCACGGAAAATGATCTCATAAGTCTGCCACTCGCCGGGCTTGCTGCAGGCGTTGACCAGCGGTGCCTTGTGGCCATAGAACGCGCCGCAACGGCCGTTCGGATAGGTCTCGTTGTGGTAGCTGTCGAGGATCTGAATCTCATAACGCCCCATCAGATAGACGCCGCTGTTGCCGCGGGCCTGACGGTCACCCTTGACGACGGCAGGCGTGGCGAATTCAACGTGCAGTTGGCAGTCGCCGAATTCCTCCTTGGAAAATATTCCGCCGGGCGAGGTGCTTTCCATCACGCCGTCGACGATCTTCCACGTCGGCTCGGGGACGAGTTGGCCGCGGAAGCGGGAAAGGTCCTTGCCATCAAACAGCACGGTGGCGTCCGACGGCGGCCCGCCGACCGGGCCGGGGGCAACGATCGCAGGCCGTGGATTTTCCGGGTTGGACGGGGCCGGAGCCAGCGGGTTTGTGTCCGCTGCCGGAACCGAGACCGCCGGAAGCAGGAGACAAAGCAGGATGAGTGCGTGGAACTTGGCGGCAGGCATGGGGTGATGTTTTAGGAATCGATGGATGCAGAGCGGGCAAAAGAGGTTTGTTGATTTGCGGGAGAAGCTGCGCTTTGTTAGAATTTCCTGGCACTTGCGATGGTTGTCGGATCCCAATAATTGCCGCTCATCACAAGCAGACATTGGAGTGCGATGCTGTCTTCGAAGTAGTCCTCGTGCGTCGTCCGCACACGGTCATAGAGCGCGTTGAGCCAGGATTGGTTCCTGGCATCGAGCATCGCCGCCACACCGATGGGGGCGGCGAAGAAGGTGGTGAAATAATCACTGCCTTCGAGCGGCGTGCCGTCGAGGCGATAGCCGCTGCGCAGGTTTTGCGGGTTGCCTGCCGTGGCTTTCATCGCCCAAGCACTCATCTTCCGAGCCTGGTCCGCAGAGGTGGCATCGCCATTGAGCAAGGCATCCACGCCCAAGCGCCACGGAACGCGCCCGGCGTTGTAGTAATAATCACCGTCCCGCACGTCCTCGAGGAACTTTGCGGGCGCAGGCTTCGGGGCCGTCTTTGCATCCACCATGAAATCGGGCAGCAGACCGGTGTGCGGACTGAAGTTGGCCTGAACGGAACTGATGACGCTCGAGCTATTGCTGGCCACCGCGTTCCAAACCGGGTCGCCTGCAAACCGCGCCCAGGCCCTAAAATGACCGGGCATGAAATCGGAGGAGCGGGGTGTGTATTGGTTCGCCTTCGCTCCGTCGGACACGACCCAATCGCCCAGCATCGGCAAGCGGCTTTGCGGACCGATGGTGGAGGTGAGGATCCCCGCAAGGCGGTTGCGGGCGGCGGTGGCATAATCCACGCGA
>JBIPMR010000565.1:0-3525 GCA_044369025.1 Luteolibacter sp. | reverse complement strand
ATATTGGGCGCGATAAACGAATTCTCGTTCAACCGAATGTAGGTGGGATAGCCATCGGTCGGCTTCACTGTCTTCTGGATCCGCCTGAAAACGTCCTCAAAATGGCCGGCGGAGACATTCCCGCCGTAGCTCGATGTCACCGGATGGTCCGTATATTTCTGCACATAGGTCGAGTATTTCCCCCAGCCCCAATTGCCCAGATCGATATTGCAATTCATCCCGTCGTATTGCGCGTCCACCAGGTTGTATTTGTTCAGCACATTGCCCGCAAACCGCTGGGCCAGGCTGATGAGCAGGTCGGAGCGAGAGTCCACCATGGTGTTGCTGCCGTAGTAGGAGGTCAGGAATTCCACGCGCGTGCCGGCCTTGTGGCTGGTGCCCCACTTCTGCCCATACTGGCCGATGTAGTTCCGGTTTCCTATGACGCTCCAGCTCGTGGAATCGACCTCCGTCGCGCGGGCATAGAGGATGTCGTTACCGATGCTGATGATCCCCTGATCCCACATGTAATACGGAGGGTAGTAGATGGTGGTCGAACCACTCCAAGGTGCTGGATTAACCAGCATCTGGCAGCCATCATCGGGTTTCACGTTGAAACTTGTCGTGCCGCCGTCGATGTCGTTGAGCAGCGTGCCGGTGGCCCAGCGTGAAATCTGAGGTGAAATGCCATTCGGACTCATCGCGCCATAGACCGGATCGTCCAACGTCAGGAAGCCGGCCATCGCGTGGAAATTCAGCCGGATTCCCCGCTGCGCGCAATAGTCCTTGAACGCAGCCATGCCAGGCGCTCCGCCCGCAAACCATTGGTTGTTGATGGAATCCACCGAGGGATTTCCGCCCCAGCAATTCCACAGCAGCAAGGTGTCGAAGCCTTCCGCATACATCTTGTCCGCTATCTGATAAAATTGATTGGTCGTAGAGGTGCTGGGGGTGCCGGAAGGAACAAAGGCCAGGGTTCTATTCGAAGACAACTCCCGCTCGTAGCGGTCCAGCCATGCTTGGATGTCCGCCTTGGTCCAGCTCGTCAGATGCGTCTGGTTGGGCCTCACCATGCAAGTTTCACTGCTCCACATGTCCGCCAGGATGTCGTCGTGTTCAGCATCCCCCCTGAACAGGTAAAAGCCGACTGCGCCCATCGGTTCGGGCACGGTTTTGGTGAAAGTCACGCTTCCCGTACCCACCACCGCGGGTGTCGTGATTTGACTATATTGGACGTTCTGCCAGTGAATATTGACCCAATTGTAGTTGTGGAACCAACCGGCGAAATATGGGAATTCCGTCATGTAATCCATCTTCAGGTTCTGCAGGGCGTAGCCGGACGGCGGATTGATGCTGAAATCCACCACCACCTCGTAACCCGGCCAGTTGGAGTCGATATCGCCCGTCAGTGGATTGTTGGAAACCCGCGCCAGCTCGATTTTGAAATAGCGGTCGGGGCAGGTGAGGTTGAACAACGCGTAATACGGCCCGTTGTCCGACCAGAATAACAGCTGGCTGGCGTTCACGCGAGCCATGCGCGTGAAGGGAATGGTCGTGTTGCTTTTCTGGTGATAAATGTAGAAGCCTTTCTTGGTGGACAGCATTTCGCCGCCGGTGGGGACGCACTTCACGCTGGTGATCGCGGCGTTTGCCCCGATCGTGATCGACATCATCGAGTTGGCAATCGTGGTGTCGCCGGGTGCCAACACCGTCTGGGTCAGCGGGCCGCCCGTGGACGCGCTATATTGGGTGTCGCCCGCATACTCGGCAGTGATGGTGGTGGCCCCGAGTGGCAGATCCGCAACCGTTGTGCTGTAGACCTCGCCGTTGACCAGGCTGGCGGAGCTGAAAGCCACGCCGTTCTTCAGGAAGGTCACCGTTCCGGTGGCTGCGGTGGCCGTCACACCGCCGGTCTGGACAGAGGCATGAAAAGCGAGCGGGAGATTTACACCACTCGTCGGGCAGGATGAGGTCAACACCAGCGACGTGGAGGTCTCCGCACTGACACTGCCCGCTGATAGAACCAGGCCGGCAAGGAACAGGAAGATCAAGCGCATGCTTGTGGGTTTGGTGGATTGCGGTTGATTTACTGTTTCAGGTAGGTTCACGGCGCGGGATCTCAGTTCGGTATTGCTTCAAGGGCTTTTCAGTGCGCTTTCGGAGGTGACAAGCGGACCGGTGAAGGTGCCGCCGACCCTCCAGTCGGCGGCACCTCGGGGTCCCGGAGAAAAACCCATTAACTCCGGGAAAGGGATGGCTCGCGCGCGAGCCGATTTTGAATGATGAATTTTGAATTTTGAATGATGATGAACCAAGAGTCCAGCCACCGACATTCGTGAAGCAAATCTTCAATTCAAAATTCAACATCCAAAATTTTCTCATCTCCGTCGGCGCAGCAGGAGGAGCGTGCCGAGGCCGCCGAGCAGGGCTGCGGCGTTCGGCTCGGGGACGGCGGTGATGGTGACGAAGCTTGTCGTCGTCGCTCCAACTCCTCCATTGGCTCCGACAGTGTCATTGTAATCGATCTTCCATGTGCCTCCCGCATCCGAAAAAGTGTCTCCGTCGGCAAGCACATTGCCAAAGGTGTCCTTGAAGGTTCCGGTGATGCTGTTATAGCCGAACAAGGTGAACTTCTCATTCGCGGTGTAGGTGCCCAACTGCACGAGATCCAGAACGGTCCCGGAGGTGATGGTCAAGGTGCCTGCGAGGTTTCCGAGGTCGGCGTTTGCGGTTCCACTCTGGACATCGTAGAGATAGGTCGATAGCGCACCGAGCGTGAGATTGCTGCTGAAGTTGGTGGTGCCGGGTGAATTGCCAATGGCGAGTTGGGTGGAAACCGTCAGCGCGCCGGTGACGTTGCCGGATCCCTTGAGGGTGCCGACCGTGTAGCCGAGGGCCTTGGCGGAGACATCGAAGGTGCCGACGGTGTCTAGGGAGACTTCGCTGGTGTTGTTGATCGTGCCGGTAGCGTCGAGTTTCAGCGTGCCGGCGGTGATCAGGGTGGCACCGGTGTAGGTGTTAACCCCGGAGAGGGTAAGTGTGCCGCCACCGAGCTTGGTCAGGGCTCCATTGGTCGGGGTGCCGGTGGCTCCAGCCAATGTCAGGTTATTGGCCGTGTCGATGGTGGCCGTTTTCCCCGCATTGATGGTGAAGGCGCGGTCGCCGGTCGCGGAGGCTCCGGTGTATTTCAGGGTGCCGCCGTTGAAGACGAGGTTGGCCGCGGCATTGGTGGCCGCGCCGAGATTGCCCGCGACCCCGCCGTTGCCGATTGTGGCGACGCTCAGCGTGCCGCCCGTGAAGGTGGTCGGACTGGTGTAGGTGTTGGTTCCGGAGAGGACGACGGTGCCGGCACCGGTCTTGGTCAGGGTGACAAGGCCGGAGGTGGTGTTGGTCATTTTGATCACATTGGTGAAGGTCAATGTGGCACTCGCGGCCGCATCGAGGCTCCAGTTGACCGTCCCGGCGCTGGCAGTCTTATGCAAATCGACCACGCCGCTCAAGGTCGCATTCCCGTCCGTGACGCCCAAGGTCACCGTCCTGGTGTTG
>JBIPMR010000564.1:0-3537 GCA_044369025.1 Luteolibacter sp. | reverse complement strand
GTGGTGGTGCCGGCGTAGGTGTTGGCGACGCTGCCGGAGAAGACGCTCAGGCCGCTGCCGTTTTTGATGAAAGCGCCGGCACCGGAGATGTCGCCATTGAATCCGAGGCTGCCGCTTCCGGTGTTGTTCGCGGTGAGGGCGAAGCCGCCATTGGCCACATCTGTCGCGGTGAGGTTGCCGGCACTGGAGAGGGCGAAAGTTTGCGCCGCGCCCAGGGTCAGGCCGGTGGTGATGGTGTTGGTGCCACTGGCGTGGCTGGCGGTGATGCCGTTGCTGAGGGTGAACTCAAGCCCGGGCGCGATGGTGTAGCCGCCGCCGGTGAACGACAGGGCGAATGCGTTGCCACTGGTGCCCACGACGGAACGCTTGTCCGAAGCTGCCAGCAGGCCGAAGACGACGGTATTGGTGGCCACCGGCGATGCGTCGCCGACCCAATTCGTGGGGGTGATCCACGAGGTGTTCACGCCGCCGCCGTCCCACTCCCGGGTGCCGCTGCTGGTAGAGAGCACGGTGGTGGCGGTGAAATCATTGCCATTACCGCCGGTGTAGTTGTAGCGGAAAACGTTCATTCCGATCGTTTCCAGCGTGTTTTCACTCAAGGTGGAGCCTCCCGCAGTCCGGAAGCCGGTGGTCATGGCACCGGCGCTGGTTTTATCGATCAGGATGAAACTGCTGCCGACCGGAAAGCCCCCCAGCGGGTCCAGATTGATCCGGGCAGCATTCGGCGTCACACTGCCGCCGACGCGAAACTGGTCGTAACCGGTCGCGACGGTGGTGGAGTCCAGGTTGAAGAACGCATCGTCCTCGGTGCCCGTCTGGAATTCCAGATTGCCGGTGATGGTGAGGCGTCCGACGCTTGCGCCGCGGCCGGGGGTCACGTCGCCAGATACGAAGACCGAGCCACCAATGGTGCCACTGCCGCTCAATGTGCCGGTGGACCCCACCGAAACACTGCCCGGCATGCTGCCGTTCACCTGTAGATCGCTGGTGCTGCTGATGGTGGTGAGTCCGGTGAAGAGCTGGTTTCCATCAAAGCGGACGAGGCCGGTGCCCGTGGTGGTGACGCCGCCGGTGCCGCTGATGGTGCCGTCGATATCGATGGCTGTGGTGGTGCTCAGCGTAAGTAGATTCGCACCGAGGGTCACGGTGCCGCCGACCACCAGTGTGCCGGAAGTGAAGAATGGGGAGCCGGAGAAGCCAGAACTGCTAAAGGTGGCCGGTTCGCTGAGAGTGATCGGGCAGTTCAGGGTGGTGGTTCCGGAAGTATGGGTGGTCTCGATGAGTGGCGTGCCGGCACCGAGCAATGCGATACTGTTCGTTCCGTTCAAGGTGTAGCCGGAGCCGGAAAAAGTAAGCCGCGTATAAACGGTTCCCGCCGTCCGATTGTTGGACATCGTCTTGTTCAACCCGAACGACGGGAAAATCACCTGCTCAAAGGTGTTGGGGACCCGTAACAAGTCCCAGTTGCTCGCCGTGCCCCAGCTCGCGCTGGTCTCGCCTACCCAAGTGATCTGGGCTTGCAGCGAGGCGGCGCTGGCGAGCAGGCCGAGTGTGACGAGGTGGCGTAGGTTCTTCATGAGGAATGGAGATGGAGCATGAAACGGGAGGTGGGAGCTTAGGGGAATGGCCGTTCCCCGCATCGTCCGAATGGACTATTTCGCGCAATAATTATACGCCAGTCCGCAAGATGCGGATTGTATCCGCTTTCACGGCCTGCTTGGTTGCGCACATGGCCGAGTCCCAACGCGCAATCTGCGGCAAACGTCCCAGGAGCACGGGCGACCCTAACGGCGATTGGCTCGATCTTCACCGTGCGCTGGACATGGAAGCCCTCTGGCGGGCGGTGGTGCGCGTGGTATCGGAATCCCTGCCGGGCTGTGAGATCATCGCGGCGCTTCCGCTCGATGGGCTGATTCCGGTGACGTGCCGGACCACGCTCAAGGTCGATGATCCGGCGGCTTACTGGCAACGGGTGAATGCCGCGGAACCGCCGATGGCCAAACAGATCGCCGAATCTCCCGGACTCGAGGTTTCGTTTCTCGACGATGAGATGACTGCGGAAGTCCTCGAGGCCAGCCGTTTCTATCATGAGATCATGGCACCCGCCGGCATCCGCCACATGTCCGGGCTGTTATTCTGGGAGGACCAACATTTCTTCTCGCACATCGGCCTGGCCCGTTCGGCCGCGCGCGGTCCGTTCACGGATGCGGAACGCGAGGTGATCCGGGAAATGCATCCCCATTTCGCGGCGGCGCTGATCCGGGTGAAGTCGATCGACCGCCTGAAGTCCGTCACCATTTTGTTAGCCCAGTCCTTGGAGTATCCATCCGACGGCCTCGTGCTCCTGGATTTCCGGCAAACCGTGATCTTCCACAACGGCGCGGCGGAGCAGGCGTGCCGCTTGTGGCGGAGCGGCCCCGAGGTCGCTGCTAGAAACAGGCAGCGCGGCGCCGTCTTCCGGTTGCCGGATGACATGCAGCCGGTGGTGACCGGATTGATCCGGCGCTTTCTGGAAGCCAGCCAGCAGGCGGCGGCGGCTGACTGTTCGTTCGTCGCACAAATGCCGCACCCCGAATTGGCGGGACTCGCCGCACGCATGCAGGTGATCCTGCCGCGCAAGCAATCCGCCGCCCCGTATGTGCGGATCGAGCTGAGCCGCGTGATGGAGGATCAAGGCGCGGTGCCGGTATTCAAGCTGAGCGAGGCCGAGCAACGGGTGGCGTTGTTAGTTGCCAAGGGCATGCGCAATGAGGAAGTGGCCGCGCGGCTATCCCTGAGCGTGAACACGGTCCGCGCGCACCTCAGGCAGGTTTTCGAAAAGCTGGGAGTGAGCCACCGCGGGCAACTCGCGGCGAAACTTCCCGGGCTCCGCCGCACGGCGGAGCCCTGAACCGACGGGAAAAATCAACGGGGCCGATCCATCTTTGGTTTGCGTCCGGCTCATTCGTTCCGCAGGCGGAAGAAGTTCTTCGTCGCGCCGATGCTGGCGGGATCCATGATGTTGGTGAACGTGCCGTTTCCGGGGCCATCGAGGGTGACTTGTCCAACAGATCCGGCAAGCTGCCGACGCTGCTCGAGACATAGAAGCTGAAAGGACTTTCGTCCGGATTGTTCGAGAAAATTTTCATCCTTCCCTTGAGCAGCGACGGGTTCATGCCGTTGGCTTGGATGCGGACGTCGATGGAGCCGGTGTTGTCATCGATGGTGAGCGGAAATGTCGGCGCGTCTCGCAGCGTGAAACCGGCGGGCGGCTCGCTGGCGGAAATGACGGGCGCGGGTCCATCGTGATCGATGTTGATCGAGAGTCCGTCGAAGGTTTCGGTCCCCGGGAAGACCTGAAAGCGGCCGGTGTGATTTGGGAAATCGTGTTTTTCCTGGCCGAATTGGCTGACGACAAGGTCCGGTGCTTCCACTTCGCCTTGGAGGTTGAACTGGCCGATGCCGCCATCCTTGTCAGTGGCGGTGACGGTGATCTGCCGCTCAATCCCGGGCTGAAGATAGGTGTGGCGGAATGCGCGGCTCGCGGCAGCTCCCGAA
>JBIPMR010000563.1:0-3543 GCA_044369025.1 Luteolibacter sp. | reverse complement strand
CAGCAACCCATCGCTTCCCCCGTGTCCCTTTCACGCCCGTTGATTCCATGATCGCGCCAGCGGACGGCGCGGCGTAGACTCCGCCCAACAAAATGATCCTCTCTGACCTCCGCCTCAGAAATTTCCGCTGTTTCGAAGATCTCCTACTTCGATTCAACGGCAGGCTCACCGTGCTGGTTGCGAACAATGGCAATGGCAAGACATCGATCCTTGATGCCATCGCGATCGCCTTCGGTCCGTTTCTAACGCGCCTGCCGAAAGTCAAAGGGAAGGATTTCGGAGCGAATGATTTGAGAATCAAGGAAGACGGCAAGCCCGCCCCTTTCCATTCGATTTCCGCGCGCGTGTTTGTGGGAGATGAAAAGATCGAGTGGACCCGATTTGCCAAGCGCGACCAAAGCAGCTGGACGGAGCGTGAAACGGAGAGGGAAATCCAAGCCGAGCGAGGGAAACTCAACGCTGAAAACAGCTACGATCCCAGTCAATCGCGGAACAGGCTTGGAGAACTGTACAAGTTCGCCGACGGATTCATCGAAGCGAGTCAGACGGAAGCTCCCTTTTCGTTGCCGATTCTCGCCTACTACGGCACGGGGCGGGGTGTGTTCGCCGTTCCGGAGCGGCGCACAGGCTTCCAGAAGGACTTCGAAAGATTCGATGCCTATCAGGGCTGCCTCGATCCTAAGACGAATTTCCGGAAGTTCTTCGAATACTTCTATTTCCTGGAGGATTTCGAAAAGCGGCAGATCGTAGACGAGAAGAACTTCGACTTTCGCAATCCGGAATTGGAAGTGATCCGCCGGGCCATCACCACGTTTCTGGAGGAATTTTCAAATCCTCGCACCGAGCTGAGGCCGCTTCGATTTCTCTTGGATCAGAAGATGGGGGACGCGGTGAGAACTTTCGATGTCCGCACACTGAGCGACGGATACCGGACGAGTCTTGGTGTGGTCATGGATCTGGCCAGCCGCATGGCCGAAGCCAATCCGCACATGGGGATCAACGCGCTTGATTCCGCCGGGGTGGTTCTGATCGATGAAATCGACATGCACCTTCATCCCGAGTGGCAGCAACACATCATCCAGGACTTGCAGCGAACCTTCCCGAATCTCCAGTTCATTTGCACCACCCACAGTCCCCAGTTGCTGTCCACGATTCCAATGGAAAACATCCTGCTGATCGATGAGGATCATCAGGTAAGATCACCCGCTCAACAAACGCGCGGGATCCCAAGCAACGAGATTCTGAGCCGTGTGATGGACGTGGATCCGACTCCAGCGGTGTCGGAGGCCGACATGCTGAGCCAGCTCAAGGCGCTGATTCAGACCGGGGTGACAGAGCGGGACGACTACCGGCAGTTGCGGTCCAAGCTGGAAGCCCACTTTGGTAAAGACCATCCGGAGTTGAGGGAGTGTGACCGCTTGATCCGGCTGGAGAAATTCAAGCGCCAGGTCGCAAACAAGGACTCGATCTAAGATGCACAAGTTGAATCGAGGAACCGCCCCGGGGTGCCTGGCCCGCTATCAGTGCGGACGGAAGACCTGGGAAGACGTCGTGGAGACTGACAAGGAGGAGATCCGGACAGAACTGAAGTCGATGCAGTGTGAACTCTGCGCCTACTGCGAATGCTCGCTCATCGATCATGGCCAACACATCGAACATTTGCGGCAGAGATCGATCTATCCACAAGGGGCCTTCGATTGGCAGAATCTGTTCGCGTCTTGCAACCGAAAGAATTCCTGCGGCAAGCACAAGGACTCCATCCCGAGAACCTACGATCACCGGGATCTGATCAAACCCGATGTGGAGGACCCGGAATATTTCTACCATTTCATGGTGGATGGCACCATCAGCCTCCGGCCCGGTCTCTCGGCGGCAGAACAAAAGCGGGCGACCGAAACACTGCGCATTTTCAATCTGGATCAAACCCATGGCAGCCTCCGTGCAATGAGGCATGAGGCGGGCGTAGGGTACGAGGAAACTGGACTCGCAGTCGCGGAACTCTTCGAAGCAGGCGCGCCGGCAGCGGACTGCCTCGCATTCATCATCGAGGAGCTGGCCTACACTTCGAGTCTCCCTTTCCGCACCGTGATCCGCCACACGCTCCTTCCCGCTGACATGCATCTGACCACCCCATGAACCAACAAACCCTCGAAAAATACCTCTGGGGTGCCGCCACCTTCCTGCGCGGGCACATCGATGCCGGGGACTACAAGCAGTTCATCTTCCCACTGCTGTTCTTCAAGCGCATCTGCGATGTCTATGACGAGGAGTTCGCCGAGGCGCTGGCGGAGAGCGATGGCGATGTGAAATACGCCCGCAAGCCGGAGTTCCACCGCTTCCAGGTGCCGAAAGGGCATCATTGGAGGGATGTGCGGGAAACGACGACCCATGTCGGCATGGCGATCCAGCAGGCGACGCAGGCCATCGAGAAGGCGAACCCGGACACGCTCGACGGGATCTTCGGCGATGCCCAGTGGACGAACAAGGACCGGCTGTCCGACGAGACGCTGGTCGATCTGTTGGAGCACTTCTCCGAGCACACCCTGAGCATCGCCCAGGTGCCGAACGACCAGCTCGGCGATGCCTACGAATACCTCATCAAGCAGTTCGCCGACGACAGCGGCCACACCGCCGCCGAGTTCTACACGAACCGCACGGTGGTCCGCCTGATGACGCTGATCATGGACCCGCAGCCGGGCGAGAGCGTTTACGATCCCACCTGCGGCTCCGGCGGCCTGCTGCTGAACTGCGCGCTCCAGCTCAAGGCGGCCGGTAAGGAATACCGCTCCCTCAAGCTCTACGGCCAGGAGATCAATCTCATCACCTCCGCCATCGCCCGCATGAACCTCTTCCTGCACGGAATCGAGGAGTTCCGCATCGTCCGCGGCGACACCCTGAGCGAGCCGAAGCTGCTGGAAAACGACACGCTCAAGACCTTCAACGTCATCCTCGCCAATCCGCCCTACTCGATCAAAGCCTGGGACCGCAACGCCTTCCAGAACGACCCCTGGGGCCGCAACCTCTGGGGCACCCCGCCGCAGGGCTGCGCCGACTACGCATTCCAGCAGCACATCCAGAAAAGCCTCGATCCGAAAAACGGGCGCTACGCCATCCTCTGGCCACACGGAATTCTGTTTCGTGATGCGGAGCAAGCCATGCGAGCCAACATGATCAGAACAGACACCGTGGAGGCTGTCATCGGGCTCGGTGGAAACCTTTTCTACAATTCGCCGATGGAGGCGATGATCCTAATTGGAAATAACAAAAAACCAAAGAAGCGGAGAGGGAAGGTGATCTTCATCGATGGCCTTCAGGACTGCGTGCAGGAGAAGAGCCACGCTCATCTCAACGAAGAACACATTCAGAAGATGTTCAAAGCATTCCGCGATTATGTCGATGTTGCGCATTTTTCAGCAGTCGTGGAGAACGAAGCGCTTTTAGAAAGGCGGATTCAAGCGGCTAACGCAATCGGCGTGATTGGCAAGAGGCCAGGAGCTGTAGGAGGCTCGTGGTTCAACGACCAAGCCGAACCACAATGCCGAC
>JBIPMR010000562.1:0-3547 GCA_044369025.1 Luteolibacter sp. | reverse complement strand
GCCTAACACCACGGCGGAGGTGATTCTGCCGGTGAAAGGCGCGGTCCGGGAGGGCGGAGCCGCGGCCGGCGGACGGCCCGGCATTCAGTCCGTCAACGGCGGCACGCTCGTCGTTGGATCCGGCATCTATCATTTCGAGGGATCGCTCTAACTTGATCCGCTCATGAAATTCGCCGGCTTGCTCAGCGTGCGGCTGGTCCTCATCCCATCCTCCCGCGCCGCGCCTTGAACGCTTCGACGGCCCTGCGCCTGCTTTCACCGAGGCCGCCGGGGTGGTGGAAATCAAGGGTCCGATGTCGGTCCGCGCCATCCCTGCCGCCGCACCCGCGCCGGGCGAAACGGTCGTTGAGTTGGAATATTTCTGCGCCGGCGGTGTCCCGTCGTTTCCGGTGCTTCCGGGTCCTCCGTTCGCGGCGGCGACCGCGCGCTGGCTGCCGCCGCTCGGTCACAGCGAGGCCTGGACGTCCTATGCCACCCGCATCGCCCCGCCCGGGAAGCCGCTGCCGTCCGGTTGGGCGCAGCTTCGTTTCGACCTGCCACTCCCGGGCGAGTTCGATGCCATCGCGGGCAAGCCCTCGGCATCCGCCATCCGCGAAGCGCTGCGGTCCTACCTCGACCGCGCCTTTCCTTCGGCGATCACGGACGTTTCCGTGAGCAAGGATTTCGTCCGCATCCAGGGAAAGGCGGCTCCGTCCCGGCGCGGGGTTTTCCTGGCAGACATCCCGATGGATCTGCTGCTAGACGACCGGCGAAGCTGGCAAGCGTTGGTCGAAGTGACGCCGGATGCCGCCGGCGCATTCCCCGTCGAAGTGCCCGACGCCTGGCTGAAACAGCCCGCGCTACTCTATCAGGGAAAAGTCCGGCCGGTGCATCTCTCGGAAAACGGCTTCAACTCGAAGGACTACTCGCCGGAACAACTCGAAGACCAGGCCGCGGGCATGGCGCTCGCCTGGAAGAAAATCGCCGGGTTGTCGTCGATCGAATCGTGGCAATACCACAACTGGATCGACAACCGCGGCGAGGGCGGCCTGCGCATCGGCCTGCGGAAATTTTCCGACGAACCCGGTGATCCCGCCGGACCCGAACCGATCTGGCACCTCTACAAGGCGCGCGGCACGCCCGACGAAGACCGCAGCGCCGAACCCTATCTCAAGACCATCGGCATCCGCTCGTGGGACGAGATCATCCACCGCGGGCCGATCCGCTGACGCGCCCGCTCCCGTGAATACGGGATGCCGGGAATGCATGGTTGCCCGGCTGATGCGAATGGTTCAGCTTTTCAGCCATGCAGGGGAGTTCCAACGTCCGGATCCGACGCACCGGGTGGGCGGAGCGGTTTTTCAAGAGTTGCGGGGTGTTAGCCATCACCCTCACGGTGGCCTCCGCCGCGGAAGGAGATGGGTTCGACCATTGGCTCGCCAAGCGCCTCGGTTCCCGCCTGCCGGTGGTCGAGCGAAGGCTTGCCGAAATCGACAGCCAGGTGAAAGGCCTGCCGCTGCTCCCCGATCTGGACTCGCTCGGGACCCACGGCTTTCATTCCAATTTCACCTCCGGCTCCGAAGAGAACTGGTTCTCGATCGCGTGGGCCGCGCCGCGGACCATCGACGGCATCGCACTGCTGCCCACCCGTCTAACCACCCAGAGCGGCGACACCTCGAACTACGGTTTCCCCCGCGCGCTGCGGGTGGAGGCGATGGTTCCCGGCGCGCGGGACCCCATCGTGCTCGCCGAGCTGCCGGACAGCCATCTCGGTGTCCGAAGAGGGGATCCGGTGTTTTTTGAAATCCCGCCGACCGAGGTGCTCTCGCTGCGTTTTATCCCGGTCGATCTGCCGCGGCTCCCCGGCAAGCATGTCCGGTTTTTCTCGGTGTCGGAGCTGATGGTGTTTCAAGGCGAGCGCAACATCGCGCCGGATGGAGTGCTTTCCGCCGCGTTCAGCATCGATGCGGAATTCGGGTGGAATCTCCGCTACCTGGTGGACGGCCAGTCCCCCCTCGGTCCGCCCGAACTGAAGCCGCAGAACCGCAGCCTCGGCTGGCACACGGACCTTGCGGAGACCGGCAGCACGCCCACCTGGGCGGCGATCGATCTCGGCGGGGAACTCCGGTTCGATTCCGTGAACATCGTCGCGGCCAGGGGGGACTCGCCGGTGAAGGGCCCGGGCTTCGGGTTTCCGGTGAGATTCCAAATCGAAGTCAGACGAGGTGCTGATCGATCCGAATGGGAAACCGTGTGGTCCAGCGGCGGGCGGGACTTCCCCAACCCCGGCTACAATCCCGTCACCCTCCATTTCCCGCCCGTCAGCGCGAGGTATGTCCGGCTTGTGATTTCCCGGCAGCATCAACCCGACCCACTCACCGCGCCGCGCGTGCTTCTATCGGAATTCCAGGTGCTCGACGGGCTCGCCAACCTGGCTCTCGGCAAACCGGTGACCACGCCGGATCGCCTGAAATCGCGCCCGCATGACGGTGCCCGGGTCTGGAGCGTGGAAGGCCTCACCGACGGATATTCATCCACCGGCCGGCTCATTCCGCTGCGCCGCTGGGTTTCGGATTTGTCCCGTCACTTCGATCTGGAACTGGAGCGCCGCGCCCTGTCCGCCGAGCGTGCCACCCTCCTCGAACATGCCCGGATCTGGGGGCTTTCCGCCATATTTTCCCTGCTCTCGGTGGTGATCATCGGGCTGGTGTTCTGGCAGATCCGCCTCCGGCTGCTCGGACGCCGCCAGGTGAAAGCGCTGCGCCACCGGATCTCGAGTGATCTCCATGACGAGGTCGGCTCGAATCTGGCCACCATCGCGCTGCTGGCCGAGGTGGCGCCGCCGCAGGATCCCTCCGAGCGGTTCAGCGACATCAGCCGCATGGCCCGCGAATCGTCGCTCTCGCTGCGCGAAATCGTCGATCTAACGATCACCCCGAACCGCGCGCGCAAACCCCTGCCGGAACGGCTGCGGGAAATCGCCAACCTCATGCTCAAGCAGCAGGATTGGAAATTCATCGGCGACGCGACCCCCAGCCTCGATCCCGAGCAGCGCCGCAACCTGGTTTTTTTCATCAAGGAGGCCCTGCACAACATTTCCCGCCATGCGGCCGCGCGGCACGTGACCATCCACTTCGATGCGGACGACTCCCAGGTGACCCTCCGCATCGCGGACGACGGCTGCGGACTGCCCCCTCCGCCGCCCGGCGGACGGCCGCGGCTGCGCGCCCTTGAACAACGCGCCGAGTCGCTGCATGGTTCACTCGCGGTCGAATCGGAGCCCGGCCACGGCACCACGCTCACCCTTCGTTTCCTGCTCCGCAAACCCAGATGAAAATGCCAGCTCCCAAGCCATCGATCTGTCTCATCGAGGATCATCAGGACTACCGCCGCGTGCTTCAGCTCGCCATCCAGCAAAGCGCCCATCTCACCTGCGAGCTAGCGTTTTCCTCGATCGAAGCCTGCCTGGATCAAGTCCTCCCCCCGGCGCGGGTGGATGTGATCCTGCTGGATCTCGGCCTGCCCGGCATGCACGGCGTGACCGGCATTCCCACGCTTCTCGAACGTT
>JBIPMR010000561.1:0-3549 GCA_044369025.1 Luteolibacter sp. | reverse complement strand
TGGCGGCGATCCCATTCCGGGGTCGGTCATCCACTTGAACTCCCCCGACTCGTGGCTGTTCTTCACCAGCATCCAGCCCTTCACCGTGAACGGCGGTTTTCTCGGCCGCATCCGCGTCAATGGCGCGACTGTATCCACATCGACCAATGTCCGGGTGGTGCAGCATGCAAACGGCACCGTGGTGATCCCCCACGGCCCCGGCTTCACCCCGCTGACGATTTTCAGCCAGCGCCGTTTCGAGGGCGGTTCCGCGCAACTGCCGCTCCACACCTACCATAACAACACCAACCTCGGCAGCCTCGCCGGAAACATCCGATCCTTCCGCCTCAAGCGGGGCTACATGGCCACCTTCGCTCGCAACGAAAACGGCACCGGAGCCAGCCGCGTTTTCATCGCCCAGGACGACGACCTCGACATCACCGAAATGCCAGCCGAACTCGGCAGCAACCTCCGTTTCGTCCGCGTCTTCCCGTGGCGCTGGGTCTCCAAGAAGGGCTGGGCCGGCAACAACGATTCCGGCAACCCGGCCCTGGTGAACGCCATGTGGTTCTACAATTGGAACAACAACGAAAACTCGGTCTTCAACCGCGAATACTCCCCGATCCGCCAGACGCGCTGGTGGCCGGATTACAGCATCACCAACGCCAAGGAAAACGTCACCCACCTCCTCGGTTTCAACGAGCCCGATAGCCCGGACCAGGCGAACATGACCGTCGCCCAGGCGATCGCCGAGTGGCCGAACCTGATGCGCTCCGGCCTGCGCCTCGGCTCGCCCGCGCCCACCGATGGCGGACTCACCTGGCTCTATCAGTTTCTCGATCAGGCGCAGGCCCTCGACTACCGCGTCGACTTCGTGGCGGTGCATTTTTACCGCGGTGGCCAGACCGCGGACCAGCTTTACACCTGGCTGCGCGACATCCACCTCCGCACCGGCAAGCCGCTGTGGGTGACCGAGTGGAACAACGGCGCGAACTGGACCTGCTGCGCCCCCACCTCCTACGAACAGCAGGCGACGATCATCAAATCCTTCACCGAGAAAATGGACGAGGCCCCCTTCGTCGAGCGATATGCCATTTACAACTGGCTCAGCGGAAACCGCGAAATGATCGTCAACGGCGCGCTCACCGCGGCAGGCGCCGTTTACCGCGATCACCAGTCGCCGATCGGACACATCGACGCGCCGTCCCAGCGGCTGGCAGGCATCTACGACGAGCAGCCACAGCAGACAAATGCGGTCGATCAGGAGATGGGTTATTCCAACAGCTCCACCTGGACCACCGGCGTCGGCCAGACGCTCGGCGCGGCTCAGGTCATCCCACTCGGCCAGTTCAAGACCCGCCTCGCGGCGGCCGCCGCAAATGGCTTCGGCGGCGTGGTGGATTTCGAGCGCGGCGCCCTCCACGACGGCCTGATCAACGGCGGCCCGGGCTTCCACGCGCTGTTTGACGACGGGCGGAAATCCCTCGATTTCACCAACCGCAGCGCCAACGGCGGCACTTACGCCCTCAGCGACCCGCGCAGCGACCGGACCGCCATCTCGGGTGAAAAATCGCTCAGCCGCAGCGGAAATCCCAACTTCGACCTCGAGATCATCAACCCGCGGGGCTTGATCCGTCAGGAAAAAGTCGTCGCGGCCGGACTCACCGCGCTCGGCCGCAATGGCGTGCCAGGAAGTAACTTTTTCCGCTTCACCGCCTGGTATACCAATGGCGCGGACAGCGGCTCCACCAGCGTCCGCCGCCAGATCAATACCAGCACGGGCAATGGCACCGCCGACACCTTCGCCGGCATCGCCGCGCCCCCCGGCTACTGGATCACCCGCATCACCCTGACCTCGGAAAACAGCGCTTATACCAGCATCGACGACCTCGCGTTCATCACCTCGCTCGCCCCCGAGTTCCTGTGGGCTCCGGATGGCTCCGCAGGCGGCCCGGGCCCTTGGGACAACGCCGCGATTTCGTGGACCACCGGCGAAGCCGATCTCGCATGGACGCCCGGCCGGATCGCCGCCTTCACCGGCACCGGCGGCACCGTGGATGTCAGCGCCGCCGTCACCGGAGTGAAAGGAATGGCGTTCGAGTCCACCGGCTACACCCTCGCTGGCAGCGGCTCGCTCGCCTTCGCGCCGGGAGCGGAAATTGCCCTCAACGTCGGTTCGGCGGTGATCGCGACCTCGCTGGCCGGCAACTCGACGGTAAACATCCTTGCCAACTCCAACTCCAACCAGCTCCAGCTCCGCGGCGACAACCGCAATTTCACCGGCACCCTCGCGGTCCGCGCGCAAAGCCAGCTCCGCGCTTACGACCCCAGCAGCGGCGCGGTCACCGGCGACGAGTTGGGCGGCGCGTCTGCCACCGCGGACTTCGAAGCGGGCACCCAGGCGCGTTGGTTCAACTTGTCGTCCTCACCCACTTATCCCAACGCCTTCCGAATCGCCGGCAACGGCATCAGCGGAGGCAGCCCGGGCGTGCTCAACCTGGACACGTCGGGCGCCCGCACCGTCACCTTGAGCGGGCCCGTGACCCTCGCCGCCGCCGCCACCGTGGGAACCCAGAACAACGGCGCGTTCACCTTCAACGGTCCCATCACCGGAGCCTTTCCGCTGACCCTGAATCTCAGCCCGAACACCACCTCGCGCCTCAACGGTTCCGCCAGCCTCAGCCAGATCATCAAGACCGGCAGCGGCACCCTCGCCTTCGGACCTGCCGCCTCGGTCACCGCCGACCTCGTCACGCTCAATGGCGGCTTATTCCAATTCTCCCCCACCGCCACCCTCGACCTCGGCGGGCTCCAGCTCAACACGAGCCTCGCCCTCGCCGTCACCGATGACCTGGCCTTTCCGTTTCCCGTGAGCGGTCCCGGCACCATCACCAAATCCGGTGCTGGCACGCTCACCCTCGCCGCTGGCAACAGCTTCGGCCCGGCAGCCGGAACCTTCACCCTCGGCTCCGGCTCGTCCCATGCCGGCACCCTCCGCCTCAGCCACCCGCAGGCCCTCGGAAACCACACCGTCGTCGCCCTGAGCTCCGGCCAAGGCGGCACCTCCGGCCTCGAACTCGACGGCGGCCATACCTTCACTGCGGCCTTGGAAACCGCCGGACGATCTTCCGCCACCAGCACCGGTTTCACCCTGCGCAACCTCGCCGGCGACAACACCTGGGACGGCACGATCACCCTCACGGCAAGCGGCGGAAACTACGGAATCCTCAGCGATTCCGGCCTGCTCACCATCACCGGAGACATCACTTCCAGCGTCGCCAGCGACCAGCTCGGAGCCCGCACGCTCCAGTTCGCCGGCACGGGAAACACCCGTCTCAACGGCCAAGTCCGCCGCAGCGGCGGATTCACCGCGCAAAACCTCGCCCTATCCCAAGCCGGACCCGGCACCCTGATTCTGGCGGCGGACGGCGACTACTCCGGCCCCACCCAAGTGAGCGGCGGCACCTTGCAAATCGACGGCTCCCTCACCGCTTCAAGCGTCACGGTGGCCAGCGGCGGCCGCCTCGCGGGAACCGGCACCCTGCCCGCAGCCAGCATTTCCGGTCGCCT
>JBIPMR010000560.1:0-3552 GCA_044369025.1 Luteolibacter sp. | reverse complement strand
CTCCAGTTGTCGAACTCCCCACCGAAATGCTCATGACAACCCTCCTCGGAATGCTCGGACTCGGCACCCTCAGAACGCTCGAAAAAATCAAGGGAGTAAACGCCAAATGAAACCTGAGCGGATCGCACTCACCCTCATCCTTGCGATCTTCGGATTCCTCCTGCTCGCCTTCCTCCTTCGCTAATATGATTAACCTCTTCGACTTCTTCCGCCGCATGTTCCCCGCAGCCACGCCCCCTCCCGCAGAGCCAGCGCCCAAGCCACCCCGCAAGCCGCGCGCAAAAAAGAAGCCCACCACCGCGCCAGCCAAAAAAGCCCCAGCGCGTAAAAAAAAATGACGCTCGACGAACGCAGCGAGCGCAACCTCGCCACCCTCCACCCTGACCTCCACCAGCGCGCGGCAACCTTCGTTGCTGCCGCCAAAAGCCTCGCCGCTCAGCGCAATCTCGACGTGAAATGCATCTGCGGCTTGAGAACGTGGGCAGAGCAAGCAGCACTCTACGCTAAAGGCCGAACCACCAGCGGCAAGATAGTAACACGCGCGCCGGCGGGCCACTCCATGCACAATTTCGGTCTGGCCGTCGATCTGGCTGTGTTTTCCAAGGACGGCAAAACCTACCACGGCGACCACGCCCTCTACCGCGAACTCGGACCGCTTGGCGAATCCCTCGGATTCGAGTGGGGCGGTAGGTGGAAATTTAACGACGAGCCGCATTATCAGTTTCGGCCGGCATGGTCCACCAACATGACAGAGCGGGAAATCCTTGCCAGCCTCCGCCAGCGAGTCGCTGACCGCATCGACATCCTCGCTTAAAAATTACGCCTCGGGAGCAATTAAGTGGGAATGCGGCGGAGCGCCTGACCGCGCCTGGTCAAACAAGTCTCCAAGCCTGTAACCGCATAAAAGCAGGCTCTTCCGAGGCACCCTCTTTTGACAGCACACCAATGTCGTGAGCCGCAAGCCTAAAGCCACTCCGCCGCCAGACCGCAGCGAGATCCTTTCCCAAGTCCGGCAGCTCCTCGCCGAACATTTTGATTGCGGCATCGTCATCGTCTCATGGGAAGACAGCGGGGAGACCTTCCACATGCACACCAAGCACGGCAACGAATACGCCTGTCGCAGCCTCGCCGGTGATGCCGAATGTATTTTGTGGCCATTTGAAGACGACGACGAGGAAGACGAAACCGAAGCATGAAAGCCACGCTTGAATTTACTCTTCCCGAAGAACGCACTGAGCACATATGCGCGGTAAAGGGCATGGACACGATTTTAATACTCGATGATCTTCTTAACGAAATCCGCTCGTTCCTTAAACACAGCAGCGGCGAATTCAAACAATGGCGCGACGAAGAAGGTGCGACCCGCACAGCGTGCGACGCCACCCTCGAAAAAGTCCGCTCATACATTTGGGAGTTGAGAAAAGATAACGAAATCCCCGACGTCCCATGACACCAATCAAGAAATGGAAAAAGTGGATGGCAGTCGGGTGCTCGCACGGGGAACTCATCTGCCCAGAGAGTCGCCGTGCTGTGCTGGATTTTGCCAAGAAATTTCGCCCAGACTTCCGTGCGCATCTGGGCGATTTTATAGACTTGGCGGCCATGCGCGGAGGCGTCGCGTCCGATGTGGACAGCAAAGACCGCGCGCGGAACATCGCCCAAGATGTCAGCGAGGGGATTTCGTTCCTTTATGAATTTTCTCCAAATGTCATAATGCTCGGCAACCACGAAGCCCGCCTAAGCCGCATGGCAGACTCACCAAACGCCGTCCACGCACATGCCGCCATGACCGTGCTGAACGAACTCGGAGATTGTGCCAAAAAGCTCAAAGCGAAAATCTACCCATACCACAACAGCAAGGGCGTCCACCGCCTCGGAGACCTCGCACTGGTGCATGGTTATAGCTGCAACGTTTCTGCCATAAGGGATCACGCAGAGACCTATGGCAAGGTGCTCATGGCACACCTGCACCGCGTAGGCATCGAGCGCGGCCGCCGCATCGATTCGCCTACAGGCTACTGCCTCGGAGCCATCTGCAATCTCGATATGGAGTATAGCTCCAGCAGACGCGCATCATTGGCTCACTCAGCTGGCTTCGCGTGGGGCTATTACAACGAAAATTCAACCAGTGTAAATTTGTGCGAAAAACAAAAAAACCAACCGTGGCTTCTGCCGTAGAATCCGCCTGGAGCGCATTCTTTGAATCCGCTGCCGTCTGCGACGCCGAGGAACTCAAAAGGCAGGGCTGGATGACCAACGCTGAAATTGCAGAGCTTTCAAATCTCAAATTAGGCGCAGGGCGACAACTCGCAGATTCCGCCGTGCGCGAGGGCAAATTGGAAAAGAAAGTCGCCAAGGTCATGGTCAAGGGACGGCGGTGGAATGTGAACTTTTACAGGCCGAAAGGGTAAGGAACAGGGCAACAGCGGGCAACAGATTTGCAAGTCGTTGATTAATAAACACCCAAAAACGACTTAAAATCCCTTTTCGTGAAAACGGAGTGCGGGTTCGAGTCCCGCCGCCGGCACTGGGTGGGTGGGCTTCTTTGCCGCTCTGGGATTGGGTTGGCGGGGTTTTGTTGCCGCTACACCGCACAAACTGCCACTATTTGCAAAAGCGTTTAAAGTTGAAAATTCGGGCAACACGGGCAACAGTTGGGCAACATGAAAGCGCGATATTTTGTGAGTCCTAACGCATCTCGACCCGGCACTTGGAAACTGGAGATTCCGGCAGTTGTTTCGGGGGATCGGATCAGGCGATTTTTTAAGACGGAGGCGGAGGCTTGGGCGGCGGGGCCTGCTCTTTTGGAGGCTTTGCAAAAGACAGGGACGGAGGGACTGAGGGAGAAGGATCAGGGAGGGCTTTCTATGCGGTCGGCGGTGAGGGATTACATTGCGACGAAGGCGAAGGCGTCGAAGGATCACAGAGCGAAGATCGAACGGGTTTGCGGCAAGTTGCTGGAGGAGTTTGAGGGGCCGGTGGCGAATGTGACACCGCTGAAGGCGGGGAAGTGGTTTGACGGGATCGAAGGATCACCGACGACACGCGCGGGTTGGCATCGCTACGCGAGCGGGTTTTTCGCGTGGTGCGTGGATATGGAGATTCTTGATCGGAATCCGCTGCGGAGGATCAAGGCTCCAAAAGCGGAGGCAAAGCGGTCACTCGTGACAGCGGCGGAAATGGTAACGATTCTGGCCGAGGATATGAGCGATGAATTGCGGGCGTGGTTCCTCCTCGGAGGCTTTGCGGGCCTTCGGTCCATCGAGGTGCGGCGGATGCGGTGGGAGGATGTTGACGCAGCGCGAGGCGAGATCGAGGTGAGGCGCGAGGTTTCCAAACAATCCACCGGACTGCCAGAGCGGATCGTTGATTTTACCGAGCCGCTGACCAAGCGGGCGGCGTTCTTTCTGGACGAAAAAAAGAAGGGGCTGATCCTACCACCGGACTCACTGCGCATCTATGCCGAGCGCCATGCGCTGATTTTGAGACTGCACGAGGTGGGCAAGCTGCCGTGGTCGCAATTCCCCGAAAACGCTCTTCGGCATTCCTTCG
>JBIPMR010000055.1:0-10889 GCA_044369025.1 Luteolibacter sp. | reverse complement strand
TCGACGGGAAGGAATTCGGGCAAACTTCCCGGCACGCCGGCGAGCCGCGGATTGGCTTCCCATTGCTCGCGGCGGCCGGTGATGCGGGTGGCGGTCCGGTTGAGCATTTCTCCGGAATCTCTCCCGGTTTCGTCGATTTGCCGCAGACGCAGGTTTTTTGCGGTCGGATTGAAAAGCCACGAATAGGCCATCCGGCTGTCCACCATGCCCTTTTTCGCGCCCCAGATCCGGGTTTCGCCGTGGCGGAGATCGCCCAGCCAGGCACCCTTGGCATGCGGGCGGGCGAGCCACCAACCGCCGGTGATGCGGGTGAGGGTTTTGATTTCACCGGTTTTTTCGAGTCCATCGAGCGCGGCCTGCCCGCGAAGATAGACCGTCCAGCGCACCGGAGTTTCGCGGGCTTCGAAAACCGTGCGATAGCCGACCCAGAGTTCGTCGCCACGATCCACGACCGCCCGCCAGAGCAGGAGATTGTGGCGCGTCGGGGCCTCCATCCGGCGCTGATAGACGGTGCCGCGGCGTTTCAAATCCGCATCAAATCCGGCGGATACGGCAAATTTCATGCTCGCGGCGAAAAGCATATAGGCAGCGGTCAGACCGAATCCCCAATCACACAGCCGCCGGTGTTTGGTGGGCGGAGCAGGCTTTTTGGGGCGGCCCTTTTTTTCGATTGGGCGGGGCAGGAATGCCAGCCACAGCGCCGTCACCACCAGCGGCAGGGCGAATAAATAATCGCGGGCGTCGATGAGATTGAAAGCCACCCGCGCTCCGGAAATCGGCCAAAAGACCGAGGCTCCTTCCACGGTCAGGCATTCCAGCAGCACGTGGCCCGCCATCGCGGTGAAAGCGAAGCCGCCCGCCGTCGCCCGGCTGATTTTTCCGGGTTTCCAGCGTTTTTCCAACCACCGCGAGAGGCCAAAGGCCGCCAGCGCGATCACGACCAGCGAGTGCGTCGGCCCGCGGCGGAAGGCGAGTTCGTGGCTGGTGCTGAGGAACAGTGATAGAATCACGTCCACATTCGGCGCGATCCCGAAAAGCGCTCCCCACGCCATGGCCCGCTTGCCCAGATGTTTTCCTAACATCAGCTCTCCGATCCATGCGCCCAGCGCTGCCTGCGTGATCCAATCCACCCGGCGAAGATGCCGGAAAATCGGAAATCGAACATCCGAAACCGAAAATTCTTCCGCGCCCTAAGTCACCGCTTCGAGCTTTTCCAATCCTGATCGGCCGCGCCGAGATGGTGGAGCACGTCGCCGGGCGTCATCGATTCCTCGGACAGGTGAGGCTGGTTCAGGCAGATTTCCGCACTCCGGCCGCAGAGCCAGGCGCCGAGGCAGGCGGCTTCGAGCGGCGCATCGCCCGCAGCGAGACGCGCGCCGATCACGCCTGCGAGCAAATCCCCCTGGCCGCCGGTGGCCATACCGGGCGTGCCGGTGGTGTTGCACCACAGCCCTTGGCCACGGCGGGTGACCAAGGTGCGGCAGCCTTTCAACAGCAGTGTCGCCGGCGAACGCTCGACAAATTTCAGCGCGGCCTGCTCGCGTGCAAGTCCCGCCAGATCCGGCGCGAGCCGCGCGAACTCGCCGGGGTGGGGTGTTAGAATGTGGCGGCCGGCGAGCAAATCGGTCCGGCCGAGCCGGGCGATCAGATTGAGCGCATCCGCATCGATGACCGCCGGGGCGGGGGACTTTGACAGAAGTTCCAGCAGACCCTCCGCCATGGCGGGCTCAGGCGTTCCGAGGCCGCAGCCGATGACCAGCGAGTCGAAAACAAGCTCGAGCAGTTCGCGGGGATCGTCGAAACCACGCACGATGATTTCCGGCGGGCAACGTGGAGTGATGGTCCCGACGAGGCTCCGTGGCACATGCAGGGTGATCAATCCGGCACCGCCCCGAAGCGCGCCGCTGGCGGCGAGGACCGCCGCGCCGGTGTAGTTTTCCGAACCGGCCAGAACGGCCACCCGCCCGGCCATGCCTTTGTGAAAATCGAAAGGCCGCGGCCGCTTCCCGGCGTCGAGGGTCTGTGGGGTGATCGCTGCGGGCGAACCCGCGCCGCGGAATGTTAGAGCGTCCACCGGAACGATGGCCAGCGCGCCGGTCGCGGGGGCGGCATGGCCATTGAGCAAGCCGATCTTGGCATTGCCGATCATGAAGGTGATGTCGGCGATGACCGTGTCGGGGAAAATTTCGCCGGTGTCGGGATCGATGCCGGATGGCAGATCGACGGCGGCGACGCGCGCGCCGGCGGTTTGGCGGAGCCACGCCATTTCACGGGCGAGGGCAAGCAACGGGTCGCGCAGCGGTCCCTGACCTCCGCTTCCCAGCAGTCCATCCAACAGCAGCAGCGGCCGGTCCAAATCCAACCATGACGGTGGCGCGCCGAGCGGCGAAGGAAGGCCCAGTTCATTCCACTTTTTGCGGGTGAGGGGGGCGCATCCCTCGACGGGGTAAGCGCTGCGCACCGCGACTTTCCAACCGAATCGATCCCGTAAAATTTTGAGAGCGACCAAGGCGTCGCCTGCATTGTGGCCCTTTCCCAAGTAACCGACGGCGGTGCCGGAATGTGGGAAAAACCGGCCGATTGCCGATCCCAGCCGTTCACCTGCGAGGTCCAGCAGTCGCTCCTCGGTCCAGCCGCCGGCCACGGCAGCGGCTTCGGCAGCCAGCATTTCGGAAATCGTGACGGCACCCATGGGGCGAAGCTAAGCGATTTGCCACGCGATGCAGCGGAAATCGATCCGCTTAACGTCCGCGGCGATAGCGCTGGATGCCATCGACGATGCCTTGGGCGATCGACTCGCGGAACCAGGCGGATTTCATCCGGTTGCGCTCCGACTCATTGCTCACGAAGCCGCCTTCGACGAGGATGGAGGGTAGGTTGCAATTCCGGATCACATAGAAGCGGGCGTATTTGGCGCTGCGGTCCACCGTGCGGGTGCGGCTGACAATACCCCGTTGCACAAACTGGGCCAGCGATTGGCTTTCGGCACCGTGGTAAAAGGTTTCCAGACCGCTGACGTGCTGTTTCCAGGTGTAGTTATAGTGGATGCTGACAAAAATGGCGTTTTTGTAGCGGTTGGCCGTGCTGACGCGCTGCGGGAGGGAGATGAAATAATCACTGCGACGGGTCATCACCGTTTGGTAACCGAGGCTTTTCAGCTTGGATTCCAGCCGGTAGGCGGTGTCGAGCGCGAGGTGCTTTTCATAAACCCGGCCCCACTGGCCGCCGTTGTCGTGGCCGCCATGTCCCGCGTCGATCACGACGGTCCTGAAATTGGCGGCTTGAGTGGTGGCCGTGAACAAACAAACGGCCGCGAGTGCGAGAAATTGAAAGAAAACTTTCATGAATGCTAAAGTTTTAGAACCGATCAAGAAATACTGATAATTTGTAAAATTGTAAAGTTGAATCCACCGTTGAGGGGAAATGGGGCGCTTGGCACCCGGATCAGTAACTGATGTTGGGACGGTCGGAAGCCTTGCGCACTTTCGCTTTGGCCTCGGCGGCGGCTTTCTGATCGAAGGGAATGCTGTTGGCGACCCGGACGCTGCCATCGCCGAAAGTGAGGAGTTGAGGGTCGCCTTGGGTGCCGCGTTCGTGGATCTGGCGGTTGACCAATCTGCCGTCGGTGTCGATTTCGCAATGCACCCACATGGTGGGAGTGGCGAGGAACATGACGTGCATGCGTTGCTGGCGGTCCACGGTGACCAGCGGCTTGCGCAGCATCAGGGAATCGCCCAGCAGGAAAGTGCGGACCATCAGGCCGGTGCGGTCATCGACGATTTGGGCGTAAACCTGGTTTTTCTGATCGCCGGCGAAGTTGAGAATGCGGAATTGGCGGGTCTGGCCCGCGCGACCGGGGACGCCGACGGACTGGGACCAGTAGAGGCGGCCCGGGCTTTGGTTGAACAACACCCGGTTGGTTCCGGTGCCGTCGATGGTGGTTCCGGGCATGCGGATCACGGCTCCGACGTTGAAATTGCCGGGTTCGGTAAGCACGAAATGTTGCGACAGATCCACTTCGCGGGCCAGCGTCTCGCCCGCTTTGATGGTCATTTTTCCAAAGGCCACGTTGCGGCGCGGGGTGGCGGAGCTGCCGCGGCCGTCCTTGATGATGAAATTGAGCCACTGCGAACGGCCGTCGCTGGCGAAAGTCAGTTCCCGCCCCGCGTGATTGGTGACGGTGACCACGGCGAGCACCGGTTCGCCGGCGAGGTATTGTTTTTTTGAAAGACGCAAGGAGGTCGCCAACTGCGCGTGAGCCGTAACCATGAGGGCAAAGGCTAGGGTTAAGATGCCGAAAATGCGAATGCTCATGAGCGGCCAGAACTAGCCCAGACCCGTAACACCGTCAATCTAACCTCATGAAGTGCCTGAATAATGCTGACTTGGGCGCGATCCCCAAGTCGCGGACTCCGGCTCCGCCAAACCCATGAGGGGCCGCTGATGGATGATCATGCGCAGGTGATTCGGAGATCGCCGTTCCTTGTTTCCATTATCCGACCTGTGTCGCAGGCTGCGGCCCACTTCATGCCCGACCCCGCCTCGCTTCCCATTTGGAAAATCCACGCCGATATCCTGCACACGCTGGAATCCGGCAATCGGCTGCTGCTGGTCGCGCCCACCGGCTCGGGCAAGACCACGCAGGTGCCGCAGATGTTGCTCGATGCCGGGATCGCGGGCGAAAAGATGATCGTGGTGCTGCAACCCCGCCGCGTCGCCGCCCGCACCGTGGCCACCCGCGTCGCCTGGGAGCGTGACGGAAAACTCGGCGCGGAGGTCGGCTATCAAATCCGCTTCGACGATCACACCAGCGCCGGCACCCGCATTTGTTTTGTCACCGAGGGCATCCTGCTGCGTTGGCTGCAGGATGACCGCAGCTTGTCTAACATTGGTGCCGTGGTTTTCGATGAGTTCCACGAGCGCAACCTGCTCAGCGATGTCGCGCTCGCGTTGGTGAAACATTTGCAGCAATCCCAGCGCCCGGATCTGGCCATGCTGGTCATGTCCGCCACCCTCGATGCCGAGCCGGTCGCCGGCTATCTGGACGGCTGCCCCATCCTCATTTCCGAAGGCCAGAGTTTTCCGGTCGGGGTCGGCTACCTTTCGCAGCCCGACCCGCGCCCGATCACCGCGCAAGCGGCGGAAGCGGTCGGGCGCATCCTCAACGACGATGCCCCCGGCGACATCCTCGTCTTCATGCCCGGGCGCGGTGAAATCAACGCCACCCTCGACGCGCTGCGCGGCCTGGGATCGCAGGAACGCGTGGCCTGCATCCCGTTGCACGGCGATCTCGAACCGCAGGAACAAGACCGCGCCTTCGCCCCGAACCCCCTGCGGAAAATCATCGTCGCCACCAACGTCGCCGAGACCAGCATCACCATCGAGGGCATCCGCCACGTGGTCGACAGCGGCGTCGCCCGCGTGGCGCGCTACGACGCCGAACGCGGCATCGGCACCCTCCTGCTAGAACCGATCAGCCGCGCCAGCGCCGACCAGCGCAAAGGCCGCGCTGGCCGCACCGCGCCCGGCACCTGTCATCGCTTGTGGACCGCGATCGGCCACAAAACCCGCGAGGAACGCAACACGCCGGAAATCCAGCGCAGCGACCTCGCCGAGGTCGTGCTGCTGCTGCACTCGCTCGGCATCCGCGAAGCCGCCACCTTCGACTGGCTGGATAAACCCGATACCCAGGCGGTCGAGCGCGCCGAGCGGCTGCTCACCATGCTCGGCGCCCTGCACGATGCCGACCTAACACCCATCGGCCGCCGAATGCTGCGCCTGCCCATGCACCCGCGCTACTCCCGCATGTTGATCGAGGCCAGCCAGCGCGGCTGCGTGCCGGATGCCGCCTTGTGCGCGGCTTTGGTCAGTGGTCGCGACCTGCTCACAAGATTGGATCGGGAAGATGCGCAAACCCGGGCTACCCGGGAAATGTTCGAGGAAAGCGGCGACTCCGACTTCATCACCCTGATGCGTGCCTACGACTTCGCCCATGCGAACCGCTTCAATTTTGACCGCTGCCGCAGCCACGGCATCAATGCCCAGGTCGCCCGCCAGGTGGAGCAAACCTATCAACAAATCCTGCAGGCCGCCCGCCAGCAGCGCCTCTGCGACCGCGATGCGCCACCCGCCAGCCCGTTAAACAACGCCGACGCACTGCTGCGTTGCCTCATGGCCGGCTTCGTCGATCAACTCGCCAGACGCCGCGAACCCGGCAAGCCCGCCTGCGACCTCACCGAACAACGCGAAGGCCAGCTCGTCCGCGAAAGCGTGGTGACCGACGCCCCATTTTTCGTCGCCGCCAATTTGCGCCAAGCACCCTCGCGCGGCCCCATGCCGCTGACCCTGCTCAGTCTCGCCACCGCCATCAAACCCGAGTGGATCGCCGGGATGTTTCCCCAGCATCTCACCACCACCGTCGAGCACCTCTTCGATGCCAAAAACAAGCGCGTCTCGGCGATGACCCTCACGCGTTATTTCGATCTCGTCATCGAGCAGAAGGCGCAGCAACGCGACCTCGACCCCGTCGCCAGCGGCCGCTGCCTCGCCGCTGCCCACCGCGCCGGAGCCTTCGACCTGCCGCTGATGGATCATCGGCTCAAACAACTCATCGCCCGCGTGAACCTCGTTCACGCCACCGTGCCCGAACTGGAGTTCGCTCCCTTCGATGCCGACGCCATCTCCGCCTGCCTCGCCCGGGCCTTCAAAGGCTTTTCGTTAGTCAAAGACGCCCAAGCCGCGCCGCTCACCCACGCCTTCCAGCAGCATCTGGAAAAAGGCCAGCTCCCCTGGCTCGATGAATTGCTGCCACTCTCCATCCCCTGGCTCGACGGCGGAAATCTGAAGCTCTCCTACGTCAACGAGACCCCGGAAGCGCAGGTGAAACTGCAAGACTGTCACGCCCTCAAAGAACATCCCAGCGTCTGCGAAGGCCGCCTCCCGGTGCTGCTCCACCTTTGCAGCCCCGACGGCAAACGGCTCGCCAGCACCACCGACTGGCCGCACTTCCTCGCCCGCGAATGGCCGAAACTCCGCCCCGTCGTGGCGAAGAAATTTCCCGGGCACGTGTGGAGATAGGATCCTGGCAAATTCCTCGCCATCACGGCAGATTGATGGCTGTCTTTGCGCATGAAGTTGAAACTGCTGAGCCTTTCCGCCTTGTTCGTCCTGGTCTCACCCGCGATTTCGGACGAGGAATCCTTGAAAATCGAGGGTGCTCCGGATCCTGTGGAAGTGGCTGCGGATGTCACCGGACCCAATGGCGAGATCCCAATCGACTTGCTCGACGACGCGATCATCAGTGAGGAACTTGCGGTCAATCAATTCACCGCCCCTTCGATCTCCAAAATGTTTGATACCCTGCAGTTTCTGACGCCACTGCCCATCGCCGAGGTGGAGCGGAAAATGCCGGCGCGGATGTCCCAGGATCGGGCGGATCTCGCGATCGAGTTGGGGTTTCTCATCGCGGATGGTTTCCTCATGGTCCAGGCCGGGCAGTTGCAGGATGTGGAAAAGACGGCGAAGGATTTGACCCGTTATGGCAAGGCCCTCGGCGCGGGTGACCGGGTCAACCGCCACGCGGCGGGGTTGTTGGAGAGCGCGAAGGATGGTGATGTGGCTCAGCTGAAGATTGAGTTGTCCTCCACCCAGAAGGATGTGGAGGATGAATTGGTCACGCTCAAAGATCCCGATCTGGCCCACTTAATTTCGTTGGGCGGCTGGATCCGGGCGCTGGAAGTTTCTTCCGTGGCCGTGGACAAGCAGTTTTCCCCCGAACGTGCCCGCAAGGTGATGCGGAAAGATATCGCGGAATACTACTCGGATTGCATCACCGGATTGGAACCGAAAATTTCCGCGCGGCCGAATTATTCGGCCCTGCGGGATCTGCTGGAGGGCTTGAGCCGGAAGATGAATCTCGAGAACGACCAGGAGCCGACTCCGGAATCGATGAAGGAAATCCGCAGGATTGCCTCACAGCTGGTGGAACTCGCGTTGAAGCGCCAGCAGTGAGGGGATGGGAGGTCCGCGCGACATCCCCAAGGAGCGGCGGAATCCGTCCGCCGTGCCCATGGCAAGCCACTGAGATGGGCAACGCGCTTTCGATGGTCCTCCCATGGACCGGGCGATCCGATATCGGCATCGCCCTCCTTGCCACGACCGCTCCCCGCAGGCCCACCCAGAAAAACCCCTCTCCACGCGCTTTCTCATGGTGGCCCGCAGCCCACCGTCCTTACTCTCCGGCGCGACCATGCAGCACTTCCCCGAAATCCAGCTCACCTTTCAAGAAGCCCGTGTTCTCGGTTGCTTGTTGGAAAAGGAAATCCTCACTCCCGGCAGCTACCCGCTCACCCACAACTCGCTGCTCATCGCCTGCAACCAGACCTCCAGCCGCGACCCCATCACCCACTTCACCGGTGAGGAAGTTGCGGAAGCCCTGCGCGGCCTCGCGGAGCAATACCTCGTCGAAAAGACCCTCGGCGGCCGCGCCCCGAAATTCGAACACTGCCTCCAGGACGTGCTCAGCATGCAGCCGGGCGAGCGCGCCGTCCTGACCGTCCTGCTGCTGCGCGGACCCCAGAGCGCCGGCGAAATCCGCCAGCGCACCGATCGTCTGCACCCCTTTTCCTCCCTGGACGAAGTGGAAGAGACGCTCACGTGGTTTATCGAATACCCGCACGGCCCGCTCGTCAGGCGGATTCCGGTCGGCGACGGCCGCCGGGTGGAAACCTTCGCCCACCTCCTGGCGCCCGCCGCCGCGGACAGCTCTTTCGCCACCGGCGATTCTTCAGAAACTCCTGCGGAAAACGATTGGCGTGCCGCCATCGAGGTGCGGCTCGCCAGCCTCGAATCCGAGATCGCCGAGATCAGAGCCGCCCAGACGCGCGATTCATCCATGTGAATCCGTCCGCATCAGGACACTTTCGACTCCCCCCAAGGCGTCTTCAATTTCCGGCAGGAGCAAGAAAAACGCAAAATTTGCATCGTTCAAACTTGGAAATTTCTTCCCCTGTCCTGGATCCCGCTGGAGCGGGCCTCCGTTATGAAAAACTACACTTACGGCGTATTATTGTTAGTGATAAGTGCCCCCCTCAGCTGGGGAACTACCGTGTTGATTTCCATTGATAATACCGGAGCCAACTCTCCGGTATCGAGCGGCTCCCCGCGCATTTGGAACTTTCAAGTCACGCAGCAACTCGTGGTTTCCAAAAGTACGTTTGGGTTGAATGATGGCGTCAACACCACGGCAGATATTACTTTTAAGTTATGGAACGACTTCGGAGGCACTGGAGACGCTCTGCGCACAATTACTCTCACGGCTGCGCAAGTGGACAATTCATTTGCTACCCAAGAAGTCTTTGACTTCGGCGACATCATACTTGAGCCCGGCAACTATTCGGCATCCCTGACATCTCCCGCAGGTAGCGGAAACCAAAGCTATTTTCTGAAAAATGGTTCCCTGGCCTTGTTCTTGGACGACGGCACGGGCAGCAAAGCGGCTTCCAGCTTGTGGACGCCGGATACCAACATTGACGGAACTGCTGGCACCACATTCACCCCGGCCAATGTTTCGGCGGTTCCCGAACCGGACAGTCTGGTATTACTGGGCGGACTGCTAGTATCGGTGGGGTTCCTGCGCTCACGCCGCATCCTCGGCATGATACCTGCCGATTCCGCCTCGAAATGACTTCGCGCGTCAGTTAGGATCCGCCACCGGACAGCGTGTTGGTACACTTGCTTGTTAACCTTCCCAGAGTGGCTGGCCTTCTCCTCGGTAGCAGACTCCCGCAAAAGGGCTTTTCCCAGAGGCCAGCGGGCACGAAAGAGCTTCACCTCGGTAGGGCCGGGTGGTATGGTGGCGAGTGCAACAAATCGGCAGTGAGATCGGCCCCATACCGCCCTTTGAAACCAAAGACCGCTCATGGGCTGTAGCGGGCTGGCGCCGCCCATCCACCGTTCCGCTGTGAAATTATATCAGTGATGGACGATCACCCAGTGCAACCGCGAGCTCAAATGGGTCTTCATCGAAGCCGTGTGGGTCGCCATCGGTTTCAGCGGTTACTCCGGCACGCAATTCAAACCGCAGCAGGCCCATGGCAAGAGTCCCAGCAACGGCATCACCGTTGTAGCCGCCGCATTACCCGGATCGCCGGGCCGGTTCCTCATAGTTCCTACAGGACTCATAGGACCTATTCTTTTTTCTTCCGCCGGTAATCCATCCGGGCGCGCGTCATGTTCTCGCGGAGGCCGCCCTTTTCCAGGAAATCCTTTTCCAAGCGTTTGATCTGGCGGTCCAGCAGGTAGTTCGCCTGATGGATCAGGCAGATAGCGATGTTCGCCAGGACTTCGGGCGGGCGGGTTTCCATATATGTCCTATAGGGCTTATAGGACCTATTCTTTCCTCCATCAAGCTTGTTGATAGACCTCCGCGCCTGCTTCCACGAACTCGCTGCTCTTCTCGTCCATGCCTTTCTGGATGGCTTCTTCTTCCGAGATCGCCTGCTCCGCCGCATACTGCCGGACATCCTCGCTGATTTTCATCGAGCAGAAGTGCGGGCCGCACATGGAGCAGAAGTGGGCGGTTTTGGCTCCGTCCTGCGGCAGGGTTTCGTCGTGATAGAGACGGGCGGTGACGGGATTGAGGCCGAGGTTGAACTGGTCTTCCCAACGGAATTGACGGCGGGATTTTGTGAGAGCAATGGCCGTCCATCTCCCTGCGGTCGGTTCAAAGCGGGGCTCGCTGAGAGCGCTGTCGCGATATGTGGCATCGGGGAGGCCTTTGGTGAGGTGGATGAGAGGTGTGGGGGATGGAATGAGGCTGATCAGCGGCCTTTGCGGAGCTTTTCAGGATTCTGTTGGGGAGGCAATCTGGAAGTGGGGGGGATGAGTTG
>JBIPMR010000559.1:0-3563 GCA_044369025.1 Luteolibacter sp. | reverse complement strand
TTTCGAGTTTTTCATCGGGGAATCCGATGCGCTGGCCGGCCTGGAGAAACTGATAGGCGCGCTCCGGATTGCCGGTGAGCAGCGCGACCCAGCCGGCGCGCAGGGCGAAATTCCCATCCGCCGGGAAACGATGCAGACCGGTGGTTAGAATTTCCATCGCCTGCCGTGGATCGGAGTTTTCGAAGGCGGTGTAGGCTGCTTCCGCGTAGTCGCCGGGCAGGTGGGTTTCCACCGGATGTTCGGTGAGCAACTGGATCCAGCGCGGGTGGGCTTCCTGATAGTCGCCGAGCGCGGTGAGAGCGAGCGCCTCGGCCCTCAAGCAGGGCTCCGGAGGCGCGCCCAGGTCGCGGGCCAGTTTGGCGAGTTGAAAGGTGATTTCCTTGTCCTCCTTGAATTTGGAAAAGGCGAGCGCGGCCTTCAGGCAGGCGTCGGCGAATCGCGGGCGGCCGATCGCCTCGATCGTTGCCGGGTCCTTGAAGCGTTCGACGATCGCCACCCGTTGTTCCGGAGTGGAGTCTTCGGGCACCTCCAAGGCGGTGAGCACTTCGCTGGCGGAGAGCCTGAGTTTCTCGAGGGCGGGGGAAAAGTCCGCCTGCTCCCAGCCTTCCCAGTCTTCGCGCAGGCGGATTTCCGCAAGGGTCGGAAAAACTTCCGGCCAGCCGGCCAAGGCTTCCGGCTTGCGGTCCCGCAGCCAGGCGATGCGCGAGCGGGCGAGCTTGCGCAAAAACGGCGGGAGATCGACGGCGGAGGTCAGGCAGGCTTCGATCCACTCGGGATGCACGGAGGCCAGCGCCAGCGACAGCGCGGCCGCGGCCGCCGGTCCCTTGCCACCGCTGGCTTCAATCGCGGAGAGGATCGCCGGCGTGTCATCGGAATCGAAAATTTTCTCCATCCGCGCCGGGGTGGTCCAGATGGATTCGGCTGGCTTTCCGGCCTTCCGGCTGAGGACTGCCGCGGTGAGCTGCTGGTGCCAAGGGTGGCCGCTGAGGCTTTTGGAAAGTGACAGGATGTCGAGCCACGATTTGCCGGTGGCATCCGCGTGGGCGAGACGGTCCCATAGTGGAATGAAGGCCTCGGCTTTGACCGGCTCCCGCTTTCCGGATTGGAATGCTGCAACCACCGGTGCGAAATCCAGAGCGGGGAAAACCGCGCGGATCGCATTGAAATCGCAGTCGGCGAGCGCTTTGAGGCGTTCTGCGGATCCGACCGCGGTGAAATTGCGCGCGACCTCGTCATAACGTAAGCCGGAAACCGCGATGGTTAGAATTTCGAGAGCATGGAGGGATTTTCGGTCAAACGGCACCGCGTCCGCCGCGACTTCCGTTCTCGCGGGTTCCGGGCTGAGTTGATAGATCACCAGGGTGCCGTCTTCCCCGCCGACCATCACCTTGTCGCCATGGATCGCGGCGGCAGTGAGGTTCGTGCCGGCCCGGATCGGCGCGTGCGGGCTGGAGCGGATTCGCAACTCACGGCCGGTGATTTCGAGCCGGTTGTTTTCGCTCTCGTGCAACAGGCCGCTCCAAATGTTAGGTTGTTGGCTCCAGGGGAAACGTGCGGCGAGCGCTTGCGGAGTGAGGGAGTCATCCGCTTCGGGTTTGAAGCGGATCATCGCTTCGGCTGGCGGCCGGTGCGGTCCCAGGTCCTGGAGTGTCAGGGCGGAGTTTCCGTCCTCGGAAAATTGCGCGTGAAGCAGCTTCACCGGCGTCTGTGCGGGGTGGATCACGATGGGTTCCACGGGTGAAAGCGGCATTTCCATCAGGCTTCCATCGGCATGGAGAACCCGCAGCCCGCCGCGATCCAAATACGCCGCCATCGGGCGCGGGGAGGCATCGGCGACGGGCTCGGATGTGCGGATGATTTCTCCCGAAGTGGTATCCCTCAGGTGCCAGATGATCGCCGGCTCCTGATCCGAAACTCTTGCGGGATGCGCGGCTAACAGGCCCTCCGGCGAGAAGGCGATCACGGCGGACGGGGTGAAAAACTCGGGCAGCGGCCCGAGATCGCGGATGGGCTTGAGGGTTGCGGCGTTGCACAGCAGCGTCACCGGTCCGCGTTGGACGACCACCGACCGATGGCCGCTGTCAAAAATCAGGCTGCGGGTTGTTCCGGTTTTGGTGGGGAACAGGACACTCTCGATTGCGAGGGTTTCCAGGTTCCAGCGCACGGTGGTGTTGGCTTTTCCCGACAGGCTCACCCACAGGCTGGCGGGGGAGGCGAAGGCAATTTGATCGATCGCGATTTGGTGATCCAGCCGGGTGATTGGCAGGTTCCACACGGTTTCCTGAAGAAGCTTTTCAGTTGCGGCGCGGGCCCCGGCGTGCGTCGGATCCGCTTTCAGTGCGGACACCAGCAGGCCGAGCGCTTCATCCGCGGGACGGTTTTTTGCTACATCCATGCGGGCCGCGGCGAGCTGGGCTGCCAATCCGAAGCCTGCCGATGCAGTGGCAGGTGCGGATGTGGTGGCAGGCGCGGATTTCGCCACGGGCTGGGGTTTGCAGCCGGAAACGCTGGCGGCCAGCGCCAAAGCGAGCATGGCGGAGTGGCGGATGGATCGGGGCATGTTCTGCGAATTCAACGCCGCAGGACAAGCTTCGTGTCTGTCGAATGCCCGGTCAATGCCCGGAAACCGGCTCACAGCCCGCTTTTTTGGATCAAATCGCGCAGTTGCGTTTGGAAGGCAAGGATGTCCTCCTGGCTCGGGCGGTAACCGGGGGTATCCGGATCGAGTCCCGGGCGGCCGGTTTGATCGAGCATCCAAATGCCGGTTTCCCCGTCGCTGAAAGTGACTTTGCCGCTGACCAGGGCGCCGGGCAGGGTGAGCGAGTCCATCGTCGTAGTGACCGCGCCGGTGGGCACCAACGCCGGTTTTTCCTCTTTCTTCGGCTCCACCTTGGTTTCCTCGATCAACTCGATCCCCAGATCCAGAATCAGAAACCGGGTGTCCATGTAAGTGACTGAAAACCCGAAGTCATCTTTCAACCGGCGCTGGAGATCCGGCATGGTGGCTCCTTCGGCGGCCCATTGCTTGAGGGCTTCGGTTTGTTCCGGAGTGAGTTGGCTGGCGCTGAACATGGTCCCTTTGTGAACGATGCCCGAAGTTTTCCAAGCCCCAACACGCCACGCGGCAAAGATTCGCCAGCAGTCCGATTCCAAAGCTACCGGAAGGTGGAAGCCGAGAAACCTTTGCACAGAGGTTTGGCGGCTCGAAAAACATAGAATATCTTAGATATTAAATGTAAGGTTTGCGGTTGTGAACGAGCCATGTGGCAGAATCGAGCTTTGAGAGCGCAATCATTAAGAATATCTTAGATATTGGATATTGTATTGGGGGCGTGAAGTCGACGAGGAGTAGGGCGGAGGCCCGCGCCGCGACCGCCTGAAAGGGTATCCCCATTTTGAGATACGGCAGAGCCGCTTCAGGTCGCCCCGTGCCGCATGCGCGTCACGTGGTGCCGCATGCGCGTCACGCGAACGGGATCGTTCGGGTGTCTTGATTCAAGGAGGGGTGATATCTGATCGCCCTTGTCCATGAGGGGACCCTGAAAAGCGATTCTCTCTGCTCG
>JBIPMR010000558.1:0-3568 GCA_044369025.1 Luteolibacter sp. | reverse complement strand
GCGAGCGTGCCTTCTTCTTCCTTGTCGCAATCGCCGTCCTTGTCTTTGCACTTGCCGGCGAGCGTGCCCTCTTTCTTTTCTTCTTCCTTCTTCTTGTCGTGATCCTTTTCGCACTTGCCGCAATGGGCTAAGGTGCCTTCTTCCTTGGCTTCTTCGCCGTCCTTGTCTTTGCACTTGCCGGCGAGCGTGCCTTCTTCCTTGGCTTCTTCGCCGTCCTTATCCTTGCACTTGCCGGCGAGCGTGCCTTCTTCTTGTTTGGACTTGTCGCACTTGCCCTTTTCGCAATCGGCGGCGATGGCGAGAGGAGCGACCATGAATGATGCGCAGAGAGCGCTGAGGAGCAGTTTCATATGTTTTTTAGGTTGGTAGGTTGTTGGATTTGGAAGCCGGGTCATCATACCCGCAAGTCTGACTCGCGCTAGAGGAAATTATTCCAAGAATTTTCATTCTCCGGAAAACCGGCGTCGAACACGAGCAAAACTCCGCCCCCGGCAGAAAGTTTCTGTGAAATTTGAAATTAGTTTTCCCCGCGGGCGCGATCGTCTTTGGGCTTGGCCACCGTCGGCTTCTGCCCTATCCCCCAGCGCCAGCCTGTGTCTTTCACCCTTCTCGCCACCGATTCCCAATCCTCCGCACGTTGCGGACGTCTCGTCTTGCCACATGGCACGGTTGAAACCCCGATTTTCATGCCGGTTGGCACTCAGGGCACCGTTAAAACCCTGCACCCTCTGGAACTCGAAGCGCTCGGAGCCCAAATCATTCTGGGAAACACCTACCACCTTTGGCTGAGGCCCGGGCACGAGCTGATCCGCGATCTGGGCGGGCTTCACGGGTTCAGCACTTGGAAAAAACCGATCCTCACCGACTCCGGCGGCTTCCAAGTGTGGTCGCTGGCGAAACTGCGCAAAATCACCGAGGAGGGCGTGCGTTTCCAAAACCACCTCGACGGTTCGAAAATGATGCTCACCCCCGAGCTCAGCATGGACATCCAGGCGGCGCTGGGCTCGGACATCGCGATGCTCTTCGACGAGTGCCCGCCCTACCCCTGTGACGAAGCCTACGCCGCCAAATCACTCGCGCTCACCACCCGCTGGGCCCGACGTTGCAAAGACTGGGTCACCACAAACGCACCGCGCTCCGGAGATGGCCCGCAGCAACATTTCGGCATCGTCCAAGGCTCGATCTTCGCCGATCTGCGCGAGCAATCGGCCCGCGAGCTCGTCGAACTCGGCTTCGACGGCTACGCGATCGGCGGAGTATCCGTCGGAGAACCGGAACATGAAATGTTCCGGGCCATCGAAAACGCCGTGCCGTTCCTGCCCCACGACAAACCCCGCTACGCGATGGGACTTGGGACGCCGCCGCAGATTTTGGAAATGATCGCCCGCGGTGTGGACATGTTCGACTGCGTGATGCCCACCCGGATCGCCCGCCACGGGATGGCTTTCACCCTGGACGGCCCGATCAACATCAAGAACCTGATCCACGCCAAGGATCCGCGCCCGGTCTGTGAAAGCGCGCATCCCCACGTCGCCGGATTTTCCCGCGCCTACCTCCGGCACCTGTTCCGCGCGGGCGAAATCCTCGGTTTGCGGTTGCTTTCCTTTCACAATCTGCATTTCTACCTGCGCCTCGTCGCCGGTGCGCGGGAGGCAATCGCCGCAGGAAACTTCCCCGCCTACAAAGACTCCTTCATCCGACGCTACAGCCGATCCGAATCACCATGACTCCAATCCACGCATCCATCGCCCACCTCATCCTCGCACAAACCCCCGCCGCGCCGCCCGCCGGACCGGCCGGTCTGCTGGGCAATCCGCTGATCATGATGGGCCTGATGGTCGTCATGTTTTATTTCCTGCTGATCCGCCCACAACAGCGCCAGCGCAAGGAAATGGCCGCCCGGATCGCCTCATTGCAAGCGGGCGACAAAGTCGTCACCTCCGCCGGCATCCACGGCATCGTCCACAACGTGAAAGAACACACGGTGGTCGTCAAAGTGGCCGAGGGCACGATGCTCGAGTTCGACAAACCGGCGATCGCCACCGTCCATAAAAAAGACGTTTCCGCGAAATAACCCCTCCTCTTTCTACTGATTCCGCGCCCCGTTTCCGGAGCCTAACACCGACGTTTCCACCATGCTTGCCATCTCATTTTTTGAAGACCAACTGACCATCTTCCTCACCGGACTGGCGTTGATGCTGCTATTTTTCTGGTACTTCGCGACCGAGATCGAGCGCCGTAAGCGCAACGTCGGTACGGTGCTGCTGATCGGGGTTTGCGCCCTCTGCCTGCTGGCCGTCACCCCTCCCAAGGAACGGCTCAAGGGCGGCATCGACATTTTGGGAGGGAATTCCTTCATGCTGCGGATTCAGCCCAAGGAGGCCGAAAACGGCTCGCTGATGCCCGTCACCAAGGAGCAGGTGGATCAAGCGATCATCGTCATCGGCAAGCGCCTGGACAGCATGGGCACCGCCGAGGCCCAGATCGCCCGCGAAGGCGAGGATCGGATTTCCTTGCAAATGCCCGGCGTCGAACCCGGCGATTCGGAGCGCATCCGTGAAACTTTGCAGAAAGTGGCCAAGCTCGAACTTCGCGCGGTCAGCCCGCGCAATGACGAACTGGGCCCCGATCGCAAGACTTTGGCCGAGCGCGTCGATGCCGGCAGCGAGATCGTTCCCGGCTATCGCGCCTACAAATTGAAGCAAAAGGACGCGGAGAACAACGAATCCCTCCGCCCCATCCTGCTCAGCCGAAGGATGGCTCTCGGCGGTTCGGACATCGCCAACGCCGTTCCTTCACCGCAGCAGGGAGATGCCGTTTCCATCACGCTCAACAGCGATGGCACCGATAAAATGATCGCCTTGACCAAGGACATGCGCCCCGGCGTGGACCGCATCGCGATCGTGCTCGACGGCGAGGTCATCAGCGCACCGGTGGTCAACCAAGTGCCGCTTGGCAAACAATTCATCATCGAAGGCCTGAACGAACCCGGCGAAGTCCAAAGCCTCGCCAATTCGCTGATGAACCCGCTGGAAAACGCGCTGGTCGTCGAGTCGTTCAGCAGCGTTTCCGCCACCCTCGGTTCCGCCGTCGTGCAACAAGGCATCTGGGCGGGCATCATCGGGGTTTCGATCACCTTTGTGTTCATCCTGATCTACTACCGCACCGCCGGCCTGGTGGCCGCGATCGGCCTCATCGTCAACGGCATCATGCTGTTCGGGATCATGGCGATGTTCGGCTTCACCTTCTCGCTTCCCGGGATTTGCGGCATCATCCTTTCCATCGGCATGGCCGTGGATGCCAACGTTCTGATTTACGAACGCCTGCGCGAGGAAATGGAAGCGGGCAAAACCCTGAAGAACTCCATCGCCGCATCCTACGACAAGGCTTTCAGCGCGATTTTCGACGCCAACATCACCTCGCTGATCACCGCCGTGATCCTCTACGCGTTGACCAGCGGCTCGATCCGCGGTTTCGCCGTGACGCTGACCATCGGCATCGTCTCATCCATGTTCTCGGCGATCCTGGTCACCCGGGTGCTGTTCCGCTGGGGAATCGACTCCGGTTT
>JBIPMR010000557.1:0-3570 GCA_044369025.1 Luteolibacter sp. | reverse complement strand
TGTAGGAATATTGGAAACCGCTGCTGAAAACCGAAGCCCAGTTTGACAAGCTGGTGCTGCCATTGACGGATTGGAAGATATCCGTCCAGGTCCGGTTCTGGTTCCAGAAGGTATCCGCGAAATCCTGGGTGCCCGTCAGCATGATTTTGAAGACCGCCGCTCCTGTCCCAGAGAGGGATGTGGTATTGAGTCCGTCGTAGGCGACGCCGCGGTTGGTTTCCGGGGTGCTCTGCGCGGTGTCGAGTTCCCACTCGAATATCGAGCCGGTTGCGAGAGTGGTAGCGCCGGCGATGGTGAGGACGCCCGGGCTGGTTCCAGGTTTGAGAAAGGCACCGGTAGTGACATTCACCGCACCGGCGATGATGCCGGAACCGGCAAGCGTGGCACCTGTCTCGATACTCACCAAACCACTGCCGGTCGCCGAACCGCTGCCATTGGTGACCCGCAAAGTTCCGCTGTTCTTCACCACGGTGCCACCGCTGTAGGTATTGGCGTTGGAGAGCGTCCAGGTGCCGCTGCCGCTCTTGATGATGCCCAAATCGGTGCCGCCAACCACGCCATTCAACGCGCCGTTTCCGGCACCGAGGAGTTCCAAGCGCGGGGCGGTTCCTGCACCGCCAGTGCCGATGGCTCCGGTGAGTGTCAGTGTCTGCCCGGTGATGGTGTTTTCGATAAGACCACCGTGGCCGGTGGTGCCGCTGGTGGTATTGATGGTGATAGTCCGATCGCTGGATCCGCTGCTCGCACCGGTGAACCGCAGGGTTCCGAATCCGCCGTTGCTGGTCTGACCCAGGATGATGGAGGTTCCTTGTCCGAGAGCGGACGGCGTGCCGCCGTTTGAGATCGAGTTCACACTCACCGTTCCTTGAGCCACCGTGACCGAGCCGGAAAACGAGTTGGCGGCGTTGGTCAGGGTCAGCGTGCCGTATTCCGTGCGATAGAGCTGACCGGTGCCGGTGGCAATGAGTCCGGTTTCCGTAATGCCGCCCGTGCCGCGGAAATTGATTTTTCGATCAGCTCCGGTGATACCGCCAGTGAGGGTGAGCGCGCTGGCACTATCATTTCTGATCGTGCCGCTGGCGGTCAGATTGAAAACACGGTCGCTTGTTTTCGTCCCGCCGGTGTAGATCAGCGTGCCACCGAGGTCGATCGTGCCGCTGGCCGCATCGGTGGGTGCGCCGAGTGCGCTGCTGACCGCTCCAACGCTGCCGATGTTATTGATGCTCACCGTTCCGGCGGCGATGATGGTTTTTCCGGTGTAGGTGTTCGTCCCGGAGAGGGTGAGCGTGCCGGTGCCATTCTTGGTCAGGCCGGCGCTGCCGATGAGTCCCGCGCTGATCGTCGCGGAAACCGTTCCGGTGTCGATTGTCGGCGTGGTGCCAGCAAGGTTCAGCTTCGCGGTGCCGCTGGCGGGACCGGCGATCGAGTAACCGGTGGTGCCGAAGGTGAGGTTGTTGACGTTGATGTGGGTGGAACTGGTATTCAACGTCAGGGTTCCGGCAGTGCCGGCGAGCTGGGCGCTGTCAGTGTTAACCGCGGTATTTGTCCAGGTGGAAAGCGCTCCACCCGCGCTGCCGCTGGCCCATGAGGACGAGGCCGTGTCCCAGACACCCGTGCCGCCGGTTCCAGTGGTGCCACCATTTGCGTCCCAGTAAAAGGACGTGGCGGACGCGGACTGCATCGCGAGGATTGCGACACTTGAGACGGCTAGGGTTTTGAGCTTCATGATTCTGGGTTTGGTATCCCGCCGCTTTGGACCCGGGTAGGAAGATCCATCAAGGCCGCAAGATGCCGGGAATGTTGTGCCGCAAGGATGGTCCCCGGACCCAACCCTGGCGAGCGGTGCCCTGTCGTCCATTCGGACGACAGGGCGCATTTCCAGTGGCTAACGGGATTCTACGGCCGCAGCAGACCTTGCTCCATGGCGAGCGTCACCGCCCGTGTGCGGTCGGGCGCGCCGAGCTTTGCGAGGAGCCGGGAGATGTGGGTTTTGACCGTCACCTCCCCGACTCCGAGCGTATCAGCGATTTCCTTGTTGGTCCGGCCCTGCGCGACCCAGCGCAGCACTTCGATTTCCCGCTCGCTGAGCCGGACGTGGAGTTTGTGCTCGGCGAGCCTGGACACGAGATGCCGGGGAAGAAAGTGCCCGCCTGCCGCCACCGCACGGATCGCGGTGATCATCTCACATTGATCGCTGGATTTCGGCAAATAACCCGACGCCCCGGCATCCAGCGCGCGCTGGACATCCTCCGCCGTCTCATTGATCGAGATTACGATGACGCGCGCGCCCGGGTGCCCGGCCACCAGGGTGCGGGTGACTTCCACGCCGTGGAGATCGGGTAACATCCCGTCCATGAGGGTGACGTCCGGAAGCAGCCGGCCATATAAATCCAAGGCTTCGCGGCCATTTCTCGCTTCGCCGACGACCTGCATGTCACTTTCCTGCGACAGGGAGCCAACCAACCCGACCCGCACCATGAAGTGGTCGTCAACGATGAGAATACGGATGGGTGGAGCGGCTAGCATTTAATGTTAGACTGGTGGGACAAAGTTAGCTGAACGCTACAACCCGCGCCGGGAGCACCGACGATGGAGAGTTCCGCGCCGATGCGGATGGCCCGCTCTTGAATTCCGAGCATTCCGAAGTGCATCTCGTTCGAATGCGCCGCGGAAGGCGGGACGAAGCCTTGGCCATCGTCACGGATGCAGAGCACGGTGTGGTCCGCCGTCGTTTCAAGAACCATCCGGATGTGGCTGGCGTTGGCGTGCTTGAGCGAATTGGTGAGAGCCTCCTGCGCCACCCTCAGAAGTTGGAAATCCACGCCAGTCGGCAGGGCGCGGCTTTCCCCGATCACTTGCACCTCCACGACGGGCCCTTGCGAATTGGAAACTGCTTCCGCCATGGTTCGGAGCGCCACTCCCAAGCCGTGGGATTCCAGCACCTGGGAGCGCAAATCCCACACCGAGCGGCGGGCTTCGAGGCGGGTGTGCCGGAGCATCCGGCTGGCGATATCCATCGAGGCGGAGGCGAGGTCGGGACTGGCGCGCAAGGCTTTCTTGGCACCGTCGAGTTGCATCGCCACGCCGACGAGTTGCTGCTCGAGCGTGTCGTGCAAGTCACGGGCGAGGCGGTTGCGCTCGTTGCTCACCGCCTCACCGCGCAGGTTCGAGGAGATCACCCCCATTTGGCGAGTCACCTGCCGCCGGAGCTGCCAGGCCCAGGTGAGAGCTGCGGCGATCGCCAATCCAGCGCAGCCGAGCGCCACGCCTAAGCGCTGCGGAGTCCACCATGAGGGCACCGCGATGACGGCGATATCGGCCGGACTGCGCAACAGCAGCTCCACCCGCGGGTAGTCCGGGATCCCACTGGGAAACGGCTCGGGATCGAAAACCAGCTGGGCGATGCCCGTCACCCTCAGTTTGCTTCCGTTGCGGAGATTTTCCAAAGCGCGGGGATTCGCGGTCGCCAGGCTGGCGAGCAGGATCGAGCGATCCGTCGCGAGCACGAGATCATGCTGGCCGGGGACACCGTCGAGGGATTCCACCAACCTGGCTTCGAAGCGGATCAGC
>JBIPMR010000555.1:0-3580 GCA_044369025.1 Luteolibacter sp. | reverse complement strand
AAAACGTGATCGTGGTGCAGGATGCGATGGGCGGCCAACCCATCCAGCGCTGGTGGAAGGGCTGGAAATCGCCGGACGGCAAATCGCCCAAGGCGGTCGGCGATCTCTACGACCGCCTGATGACCAAAGTGAACGCGGCGGCCAAGGACCAGAAGCTCGCGTCGGTGAGCTTCTTCTGGATGCAGGGCGAAAATGACGCGCGGATGAAATGGGGCAGCGTGTACGAGGCGAGTTTGCGCGGGCTCTACGCGCAGCTCAGCAAGGATCTGGGAAGGGACGATGTCATCTTCGTCAACGGCCGCCTCAGCGACTTCGGGGTGAACAAAGATCAGTTTCCCGACTGGAACCTGATCCGGGAAATCGAGGTCAAGGTCGCCGACTCGGACCCGCGTTTCGGCTGGGTCGATACCGACGATTTGAACGACGGACTCAACCGGCAGGGCCAAAAAATCTCTAACGACCTGCACTACTCGGCCGAGGGATACAAAAAACTGGGCGAGCGCTTCGCCGCGAAAGCGATCGCGTTGATCAAACAGCAGGCGAAGTGAAAAAAGCGTGAACTTCGCCGCATCCGTGGTTGAGTTGGACTCCATGAGCGGCAACCCCGACAACAAACCCACCCGCGGAACGAACGGCCCGGCGCCGGATCCGTTCGCGGCGCTGGCCGGGCTCGGCGACTTGCCGGTGGGACCGCAGAATCCCGCCCCGCCCGTTCCGGCGAAAACCTCCCAGCGCGGCCAGAAAAACACCAACCGCGGCCGCGTGGACATCGTCCGCCAGACCGCGCACCGCGGCGGCAAGGGCGTCACCGTGGCCAAAAATTTCACCGGCATCGCCTTGGCGGAGAAACAGGCACTCGCCAAGAAAATGCAGAAAGCCTGCGGCGTCGGCGGCACGGTCAAGGACGGCTGCATCGAAATCCAAGGCGACAAACGCGAGGAAATGAAACGCATCCTCACCGAAGCCGGCTTCAAGCCGGTCTTCGCCGGCGGCTGATTGCCGGGCTAAATAGAGGGAGGGCGGATTTGCCTCCGGCTATGTCCGCGTCGCTCCCATTCCCGCATCCGGCTCGCCAGTCGATGAGTGCCCGCATGTCAGGCTCGCGCCTTTCACTTCGTGGGCCTCGCGGCTGTGTCGTGGGTGATCGTAATCAGGCAGACCAACCCCCGCTCAGCGAACCAGGCATTTTGATCCCAGTTGGGATCCCGACCTCGGCCCCGGCCTTTGCGTTTGTCCCGCACCCGCAGGATGCTGCCAAGACGCATCCCATGCGCGTCAGCTTAGCGCACAAATAACTGATATTCAGCGATTTGAATAAGAAACAATCACACTAAAAGCTTGAAAAGACGAGCGGCCGGCAAGCTCGGCATGTCAAAAGCCTTACCCGCCGGCCGCTCGTGGCCGAGCCTGCCCGACCTTGATCTCAGCGCAATCGATCAGGCCATCCGCGATCTGAAGTCCTGCGGCATCCGCCTGCCTGACTGCGAGGAACGCTTCTGCGAACTCATCGGCCTGATGTATGCCAACGGCAACTTCTCCAAAGACCCACCAGCCGACCTCGTAGAACTCTGGGACACCTGCTGGTCCGCTGGCCTCGTCCGCATGACCTTTTATCCGCCACCGGGCTGCGCCATCAATGGACCGTCGTCACCAACAACACCAAAGACTTCCGCCGCATCGAAGGCCTCACCCTCGAAGACTGGCGCTAACCGCTTCAGCGTGGCTGTGGCGTCCCGCCGCCGCAATCGCCACCAAGATGGCGCTCCACCGCCGGGGGAGCACGCCCATGGAGCGCAAAAGACCAGCCCAAGAACCGCCATCCCAACTGGGCAGTTTTAATTGTCGTCGCCGACCAGCTTTAATTGTCGTCGCACAGGTCATCCCCCATTCACTCGAACAAACTCGCGCGGAATCTCGGCTGGTTTTTTGCGGGGTCCCAATAGCCGAAGCCGGCCTTCCACTCCCAGAGCGTCCACGGAATGTGGCGCTCTTCGGCGAGTGTCCGCACATCGCGCAGGTAGCGGCTGCGGCTGGCGAAATCCCCGCTGTGGTGAGCGCCGAATTCCCCGAGGTGCACCGGCCGGCCGAAACGCAGCGACCAGGCGCGCGCGCTGTCCAGCAGCTCGCGGACGATGTGGCTTGAGCTCGGATTCCGATCGGCGGGAAGGGTGTTGTAGCGCTCGATGAAGGAGCGGACGCCGGAGTTTTCCCGCAGGACGGCGGGAATTTGGAAAGGCGACGCGGGGGGACCCGGATAGGTGATGCCGCGCAGTGTTTGCAACCCGACCCAGCCGGCACCCTGATGGGTGAAATGGAACGGTTCGTAACAGTGGATGGTGACGATGATCCGATCCTCGGCAGCAGGCAGGCGGAGTTTGTCCAGTTCGCGGGCGATGCCCCAGTGGCCGGGGCTGACGACGAGCATGCGGTCGGGATTGGATTTGCGGATGGCGGCGACGGTTTCCTGATAGACCGGATTGGCGAACTCGGTGGTGAGTGCGTCGCAGGGTTCGTTGAGGAGCTCGAAAAACAAGCCGGGCGGCCAGGATTTGAAATGGCGGGCGAGGGTTTCCCAGCCGGAAATGAACCGCCCGGTGTGGGTGGCGGGGTCTGCGGTGAGATCGTGGAAGTGGTGCCAGTTGAGAAGGACGTGGAGGTTTTTCTCCATGGCCCGGCGCAGCACCGGTTCGAGTTCGGCGAGCAGCGCGGGATCGATTTCCAAGCCGTTCCCGGACGGCTTGAGGTGGAAATGCCAGGCCACGGGCACGCGGATGTGATCGAATCCCTCGGCGGCGATGCGGTCGATGTCTTCGGTGGTGAACCGGGTGCCCCATGAGCCGTGCTTCTCGGCTTCCCAGCCGTTGCCGAGATTCACGCCGCGCTTGAGACGGGCCAGCGCCCGGTGCGCCGGGGTGTCATCGCCGAGCGGTTCCGGGATGATGAAATCCGGCGGGGTGGCCGCCATCACATGGAGCCGCAGCGTGACGGTGCGGCCGCCCTTCACATGGAGGATCTGCGTGAGCGGGCGCTGGCACCCGCTGGCGGCAAGGCCATTTCCCGTCCGGGCTTCGGCGGTGGCGAGTGGCCACGCAGCGGCGGCGGGGTAGGCCGCCCATGGCGATTTCCAGGCGGACGGGCAGCCGTTTTCGATCGTTTCGAATCCACCGTTTTCAATCACGGCACCCTCGGCGGTGAGATCGTCCCAGAGAATTTCCTGACGGGGCATCGCTCCGTTTTCATCGGCCGCCCACGGTCCGGTGAGAGTCAGCTCCACCGGACCGTCCTCGGCGGGAGTGAAGCGGACGGTCAACTCGCGCCACGACCACCAGCGGACGGGAAAAATCACGTCGGTGTGGCGTGCGCGGACGGCAGGATCCTTTTCCCAGGTGGCGGGCGTGGCGGTTCCGGCGGAAACCTCGATGTCCTGCAGTGGAGACTGGGCGGCGGAAACCTTGAGCCAGAGGCGCGCCTCGGACGGGAGACGGATGATTTCAGCACTCAGAAAGTTAGGAGCGAGAAGGATGAGTGGAAGGAGAAGGCGTTTCATGATGGGAATCCGGATCTTCCCGGAATACGCGGG
>JBIPMR010000556.1:0-3580 GCA_044369025.1 Luteolibacter sp. | reverse complement strand
AAAGCACTCCGGGCGAAACGCGATCCTTACGACACCCATCGCGAACTGCTCGATGACTTCTGGGAGTCCGTTCTCGTATTAGGCCGCATGCCCCGCGAGGAGGAATTCGACCGCCTCGCCGATGTCCGCCAAGCCTGCGGCTCATTGCCGCGTGCGCTCCAGCTCTTCATCGACCGCTTCGGCGAGCTGACTTTCACCGCCGCCCGCCAGCGCCGGAAAGAGGATTTGCTCGTCTTCATCGCCGCCGCCCAACTCCGCCTGCGGAGATCCCGTTCAACCAGCTATCTCTCCGCCTCCAGCGTGACCTGCGAGCGTTCTTTGGCATCTACGCCAACGCCGAGGAAAAAGCCCGCGAACTCATGTTCGCCGCCGGTGACTCGGACGAACTGGAAATTGCCGCCGCCCAACTCGACTTCGGCTTCCTCGATCCGAAGGAGGGCCACTTCACCGTCCACCGCAGCCTGCTCGACGAACTACCGGTCATCCTCCGCGTCTATGTCGAGTGCGCGGCCCGCCTTTACGGTGATCCTCGCGAGGCCGACCTCATCAAGATCCATCTCCACTCCCGCAAGCTCACCTTCCACTACTACCGCGACTTCGCCGCCACCCCACTCCCCGAGCTACTCACCCGGATCAAGATCGATCTCCGGCGGCTCTTCGTCACGGTCATCGACCACAGCACCGGCCCTGAGCACCAGCTCCTGTTTTTTAAGGAACGCTTTCTCCCCAAGGACCACCCGGACCGCTCGAAAATGGACCGCTTCAGCGCCAAGCTCCGCAAAATCGGCCTGCGCGAGGAAACCATCGGTTACGGGCCGACGAAGGAAAAATGGGAGGCGTGGAATCGCGAGCGGCAGGAAAATTGACAACTAACCTCGCTCTGGCTAAAGTCTCTCCGTCGTCACCGTAACGACTGAAATCACTTCTCCAGATGAAACCACCCAAGAGCATCAACCTAAAAAGCCGAGCCGCCGAAAAGATGGCCTCGCGCCGCGAGGATCGACGGCGCTTGGAAAACGGCGAAAGCCCGGAGGTCATCCAGCGCGAGAATTCGATTTTTCCACCTGGATATTTCGAAAAACACCGGATCATCAATTTTGCTTCCGCCGTCGGCAAATGAAACGCCGCGAAGCTGGCATTGAAGCGTATCTGGATTTCCTCCAATCTCTTCGCGAATGCGGTGACACCTACTTCGTCGAGGGGGGGCAGGCGGTGAATTATTGGGCCGAATACATCGATGCCGAGAATCCTGGGCAACCGCTGGAGATGCTGCGACCTTTCACTTCGAAAGATTGTGATGTCTGGATCAACCACACCACATGGGAGCGCCTCAAAAAATCACCGGGTGGCAAACTCCAAAAAGGCACCTCTCCTGCGGACGGCCAGCTCGGAATCCTCACCCTTCAGGAGGATCCACTGCGCGTCGTGGATTTGATGTCCACAGTGTATGGGATCCCATTACGGGATCATGCCCGTCTGCTCGAACGAGTCATCGACAACGGCAACATCAAAGTGATGGATCCCATCTATCTCTTTCGCAGCAAATGCCATTGCCTCCTCGGCCTGGACCAAATCGACCGCCAGGACGCACGCCACGTCCGGATGTTGGCCTTGATTCTGCCGGAATATCTTTCCCTTATCATTGATGACATTGACGCGGAAAATCTCAGTGACCGTGCGCTTCTCAAGGAAATCAAACTTCTGAGAAAAATCCTCGGCACCCACGTCTGCCGCCGTGCCTTGGCACAGTTGGAAATCAATCCCGACTCCCTCATCCCGTGGAGCAAGCTGGAAACATGCGGCTTGGAAACCCTGGCTGCATTTGCCCGCACCCAAAAGAATCATCACACCCTGTAGCGGCGCGTCTATGACCGCCGCACTTCACCTTCTCCCGCCGGAGGCTCCTTTCTCAGATTCCATCTTGGCGATCACCAGAACTTGCTCATCATCGCGACATGAATCAGAGCCTCCCAGGTCCACGCGACGTGGCAGCGAGAAAGGCCCTCGCCGCCATGCCGCCAGCCCCCATCGAACGAGTCCTCCAACAAGCCGCCGCCTCCCGCCGCTGGAACGCCGACCAACTGCGCGAATCCCGGGCCAATCATCCCCTGAAGACCCACGCTGAAGCCATCGCCCAAATCCGCCGCTTCCGCGACGCCATAAACGAGTCCGCCAGCGATGCCTAAGCCATGCTTGTAGCGGCGCTCTGTGAGCGTCGATGCCAATCAACCGCGCGCAGCACCTCTTCCCTGAATGACCCGTGAGCGGTAGCGAGCAGACCCCAAAACGCGACAGCCACATCTCATAGCCGTAAGGCAAAACTGCAAACTTGAACCTAGCAACTCAAACCTGGCTCGGTAAACTCGCCAATCTCAACGTCGCCCGCACGGCGGATCGCGGCGCGGCCCCGCACAAGCCGCTGATGCTGCTCACTGTCATGGATCTGTCCGAATCCGGTGACATCCCGGACGGCTGGGTAAAATTCGACGTCCGTCTCGTTTCCCGCTTCCGCGATTACTGGGAACTGGTCCTCGAACGCCAGCGCAACTCACCGGACATCCCCATGCCCTTCCACGCGCTCGGCGGTGCCAGGGACCGGGTCTGGCAAACCTTCACCGCTTCCGGCGAACCCTCGGAAGCCAAGGCGACCACCCGCCTCTGTCACCTCGATCCTGATCTCTTCACGTGCCTTCAGGATGCCGACTTCCGCCACAAGGCCCGGGAAACCCTCGTCTCCATCTACTTTATCCCAGCGTGGAGAACAGCGTTTGGCCGGTATCGAAGATCTCCATGCAATCTGCTTGCAGCGGTGCGGGCGTGTGCGGCTTGCTGCCGTTATTGCCATTTTCATCAGCGTAACGTCCAGCCTTGCGGGTAGCTTGCAGGCATTGCCATTCCAGGAATAGCGCGTGAGTCTGGGTGAGGCTGTGGCTGCGGGAGATTAGAATCAGGGCCCGTTGCCAGAAATCCTTTTCCTTATTGTGCGAGGTGAGGCGAGCGCGAAGGGAGCCGGTTTGCCCGATGTAAACTTTCGGGTCCGTGCTTTCATCGCTAACACCGAACAGAAAGTAAACCGCCACCTGATCACTCTCCGGCATCTTGAGGAATTCCGGCAAAAGACTGCGTGGCACTTCGATCACCTGCACAATGCGGGTGGTGATCTCGGCCACACGGATGCCTTGCGGATCGCCGCCCGGCAGGAAAATCTGGATCGTTTTTGGGGTCGGTTGCATTTGGGTAATTTACGGAATCCGATTGATTGTGGGTTTGATGAACGGGAGATGCATTTGAGATTCGGTCCAGTCACCCCGCCGCCTCATACACGCTCTCCCCGCTCTCCGGATACTTCTCCAACACATGCTGGAAAAGCACCCCGCACTTCTGTTCATACAGATCGATTGTGTATTTCTCCGGCAAGCCGGTATCCAACATCTTGGCAATCTCCAGCTGCACCGCCGCCCGCGTCGTGCGTTTCGTCCGCCATGCGAGCACCAGCTTCTCGGTCTTCAGCTTCGCCAGCAGGTCCTTGCAGACCTTCTTGATGGCTTCGGTTTCCACCGGTGTGAGATCCGGCCCGGGG
>JBIPMR010000554.1:0-3582 GCA_044369025.1 Luteolibacter sp. | reverse complement strand
AGCTTCCCGGGCCATGGTGTCCAAAAAGAGTTGGAAGACCTGGATGGCGCGATGCCGCACGATCAAACGGACGGGATGCCGGCCGGTCGCGGGAACTGGCAGGCGGGTTCGCGATAGAAGCTGATTGGCGAATTCGTCGAGGCAAACCCGTGGCCGGGAATCATCGGGCGGTCTTTGATCGACCTCCAGCACGTCTTCCATGGCTGCTAGGAAGGCGGCGGTGTGCTTGGGCGGGCTGCACCGTCCTTCCTGCTGCCAGGGTTTGAGCGCGCTTTTTTTAAAACCAGTCCGACGGTGGTGTGGGAGATGCTCTCGATGACTTCGATCTCCACGAGATGATTGGCCAGCAGGCGCAGGGTCCAGCGCGCCAACCTATCTTTCTGGTCCACCCCGCCGCGCCTCCGCCTGCCCGGGCGCCGTATTCCCGGGCGGCCGTGCGGTGAGGGCAGATTCCATCGATTGCCGGGTTGGCCCGGAAACTGCGGATAAGATTGCTTGATCTATCGATTAGGCTTCGTTACTAGCTGGTTGATTTGTTTAATGCCCGTCCAATCCTGATTCTGCTATCCGCCCTGCTGTCGGCGGTTGCGGAGGCGCAGGTTGCCGCGCCGCCGGCAGCGGCGGCACCGGCAGCAGCGGCGGTGGGCGGGCGCGGTGCGGGAGAGCTGCTCGCTGCGGGGGAAGCGGCGTTCAATGGCGGGGATTGGCAGCAGGCGGCGGATGATTTCCTGGAGTTCATCCGGAATTATGGCGGGTTGGAGGGGACTGCGGGTGCGGTGGGCAAGGTGAAGCCTTTGCTAGGAATCTGCCAGGTGCGGTTGGGGCGGTTTGCGGAGGCGCTGCCGCTGTTGGAGGGGGCGCTCAAGCAGCCGGATTTGGATGCGAAACAGCGGGTGGACCTGGTGTTTTTTGCGGGGCTTTGCAATTTGCGGCAGGGCAATGCCGGGGCGGCGCGCAAGCAGCTGGGCGAAATTTTCACCAATCCGGCGGTGGAACGCGGCCGCCGGATGGAAACCCTGATTCTCGGCGGCATGAGCTATGTGATGGAGAAAAACTGGGCGGAGGGGATTGCGTTTTTCAGGAAATACGGTGATGAGATCGCGGCCTACAGCCCGGAGGCGGGAGCCCGTTCGAAGATCCTGTTGTTGCACGCCTTGATGCAGGAAAAGCAATGGGACGAGGCGGCCAGGTTGGCCCGCGCGATTCATGCGAATCTCGATCAGGCGCGGCAGGTGGTGACTTTTTCTTCGCTGCTCATTGAGTTGGGCGGGCGGTTCTTGGAGGATGGTGGGGGCCACCAGGCGATTTCGCTGCTGCGGTTGGTGCCGACGGGGGCGGAAATCGAGCGCCTTCAAACCACCCGGCTGGCCGAGGCCGAGCAGGACCTGGCCGCGGCGATGGCGGGGAAAAACCAAGTGCGCACCTCGCAGATGCAGACGGCGATCGGCGAAATGCGGCGGGAGTTGGAAGCCTTTGAAAAGATCCCGCAATTTGACAGCGCGGCGCGGTTGAGATTGGCGGGTGCTTATTTCCAACTGGGGCGGACGCGCGAGGGCTGCCTGATCCTCGATCAAATGGTCCGGCAGATGGAACCCGACGCGATGGTGGAGGCGGCCACCGCTTCGTTGATCCGCGGGTGGATGTCGCTGCAGCGTTACGCCCGCGCGGCGCGGACGGCGGATTTGTATGTGGAACGATTGGCCGGTCTGGCGGAGAAGCCGAATCTGCCGGATGTGTTGTTTTTGAAGGCGCAGGCGTTGGAGGGGCAATTCCAACACCGGGCCGCCGCCGATGGCTACCGGGATGTCGCCACCCGTTTCCCGGACAAGCCGATCGCGGCGCAGGCGGAATTCATGGCGGCTTACAACATCCTGCAGTTGGAGGACTATCAGCGCGCCGGCTCGCTTTTCGACCAACAGCTCAAGCGCCTCAAGAAGACGGATGAAATGTGGCAGCACGTGATTTTCTGGCGCGCCATGGCGTTTTACTTCGACCAACGCTGGGAGGATGCGCGTGGTTTGTTCGGGAAATATCTGGCAGCCGCCAGGGATGAGGGAGTGGGCGTGGAATATGTGGATGATTCCGAATTCCGCATCGGCTACAGTCATTTTGCCGAGGCGCGATATCCGGAGGCGATCACGCGGTTGACGGAATTTTCCAACGCGCATCCGCAGAGCGAGTGGCGGGGGGAGGCGCTGCTGACGCTGGGCGATGCATTGGCGGCTGAGGGGGATCTTGCGGATGCGGACGAGGCCTACTCGCAGATTGGCGTGGAGGCACCGGGTTTCCATGACGAGGGCTGGATGAAGCGTGGCAACCTTCTCAAATTGCAGAAGGATCCCGCGGGCATGAAGAAGCTCTTCACGGCATTTGTGGAGCAGCGGCCTGACAGCCCGCGCATCGCCGAGGGTCTTCACTGGCTGGGTTGGGTGGCAAAGCAGGAAGGCGACCTAACCGGGGCAAAGAGGATTTACTGGGATGCGGTCGGGCGCTTCGGCAACGACCCGGTGCGTCCGGGGCTGGAGGATGTTTTCCTCGGGCTTCAGGGATTCTATCCGGGGGCCGGAAAACTCGAATTGGCAACCCGGCTCCGCGATGCGCTGGCCAAGGCGAAATCGGACAAACAGCCGCGTTTCGCCACCCGCCTCGGCTGGGCGCTCGCGCAACTCCATCTGGCTGACAAAAATATTTCGCCGGAGCTCCGAATCCGCGATTCCCGTGAGGCGCTTGCGGCGTTGGTTCCGGAAATCTCCCCGCAGGATACCGCGCCACGCATCCTTGCCGACGTCGGTGACGCGCTGGTCGAAAAATCCGATTTTGCCAATGCCGCCCTGATTTACGAAGGTTTGCGCAAGTGGTGGCCGCGCGCGCCCGAGCGCGACCGCGCGTTCGCCGGGCTCGGTTTCATCGCGGCGCGGGCGGGTCGGGAACCCGAGGCGCTTGCGAGTTTTGAGCGCTTTGAAAAATCCGCGGTGATGCCCAAGACCGCGCCGGACGCGCGCGGCGTCTCGTTGGTCGAGGGCGAACTCGGCGGCAAGGTCGCCCTGGCCAAAGCGGCGCTGCTCGGCAAGCGCGATGCGGCCAAGGGACTTGATATTCTGTTAGCTTTGCAAAAGGCCAAGTCGATGCCCGCCGCGATCCGCGCCGAGGCCTTCATGGATGCCGCGCGGCTGCACGCCAGTGGCGGACGGCACCGGGAGGCGCTGCCGTATTTCGAACAGGTCTATCTGTTATTCAACCGTTTCCCCGCGCTGGTGGCCGACGCGTATTTCGAGCGCGGCGAAGCGTTGGAAAAACTCGGCATGTCGGAAAAAGCGCGCGAAGTCTATTCCGAACTGGTCACCCGCGTGGATCTCGCTTCCTTCGAGCGGGCCAGGCTCGGTGCCATCCGCGCCCGCGCCCTCGGCGGCGTCATCGAACCCTCCAACCCCGCAGGCGGACTCATCCCGCCGCCACCCGCCATCCGATGATCACCCGGATTTCCATCACGGTCACCGCCACCGCGCTCATCGCGGCGGCGGCACCGACTGCGGAGCAGATGCAGGCGCTGGTGAGGGGGCGTCCGGAACTCGATGAAATCCG
>JBIPMR010000054.1:0-10956 GCA_044369025.1 Luteolibacter sp. | reverse complement strand
CGCTGGGACCACCCTCAAAGCGTGGTTTGACAGGCGCCAGCCGACTCTAACAAAGAAACGCCTTGTCTATCTGTTCTGCGACGAGTTCACCAATTTCAACGATGTGCCGATGGGCATCGCCGCCGTCGAATTGCTGGAGGGACTTGGCTACACGGTGGAAATCCCGGCACATGTCGAAAGCGGACGGGCCTCGCTCTCGAAGGGGCTTTTGCGCCGCGCCCGTGGCTTTGCGGAAAAGAATGTGGACCGGCTTTACCCGCTGGTTTCCGCGGAACGCCCGTTGATCGGCCTCGAGCCGTCGGCGATCCTAACATTCCGCGACGAATACCCGGACTTGCTGCGCGGCGAGCCACAGCGCAACGCGCGCGAGCTGGCCAAGCACTGCCTCCAGATCGATGAATTCCTCGCGCGCGAACTCGATGCCGGACGCATCACCGCCGCCGTATTCCTGCCACAAAACAAGGTCGTTCACCTGCACGGGCACTGCCAGCAGAAGGCCATGGCATCGCTCACGCCCACGGTGAAAATCCTCGAGCAACTCGCAGGCTGCGACGTCCGGCTGATCCCCTCGGGCTGCTGCGGCATGGCGGGCTCATTCGGCTACGAAAGCGAACACTACGAAGTGTCGCAAAAAATCGGCGAACTCGTTCTGTTCCCGCGGGTACGAAAGGTCTCCGACGAAGAGTGGATCGCCGCGCCCGGGACGAGTTGCCGTCACCAGATTCATGACGGCACCGGCCGGCGGGCGCTTCATCCCGTCGAGATTCTCCGGCAGGCGCTGCGCTAGCCGCGCGCATCCGCCGCCGCGGCATTGAATGTTAGTTCAATACGGGATTATTATGATTCCGAAATGAATTGGATTGCCGGATTTTGCGGTTAATTTCCCGTTTGATGTTTGGGGAAATGAAAGCCCCCGCACACGCCATCCCGATGCTGAACCAGGCGCTCTAACCAAACCTAAGAATCCCATGAAGATCCATTGTTCCAACCGCTTCCCCGCCCTCCTTGGCAAACGACTCGCCAGTCAGGTGATCACCATTTGTTCAGTCGGGATCGCCAGCGCCACCCCCTACTATTGGGATACCAACAGCACGAGTGCTGGCTTTGGCAACGCCAGCGGCACCTGGGGAACGGATGCGTTTTGGAACGACAGCACGACCGGTGGTGCCGGAACTTTCGCCAACTCCACCGCCACCACCGACCTGATCAACTTCGGCAACGGTGTCACCGGTCTCGCGACCGGCTCCATCGCCGTGGGAACGGCCAGCGCGGGAAACATCACCTTCGCAAGCGGCTCGGGCGCAATTTCCTTAACCGGCGGCACGCTCACCCTCGCCACCGCCGCGACCCTCACCACCAACAACGCCGCCGACTCGATCAGCTCCGTTCTCGCCGGCGCGGCCACCAGCCTGACCAAGGCCGGAACCGGCACGCTGACGCTCTCCGGTGCGAACACCTACGCCGGCACCACGACCATCGGCGGCACTGGCAAGCTCAACATCCAAAACAACTCGGCGCTCGGGAGCACCACCAGCGGCACGTCGGTGACCAGCGGTGGGAGTCTACAACTTCAGAATGACATCACCGTGACCGGTGAAACTTTGAGTCTCGCCGGGCATGCCACTGCCTTTGCCTTGCAAAATATCAGCGGCAACAACACTTGGGCCGGCACCATCAACGTCAACACCGTCTCGAGCCTCGCCCGCATCGCTTCGGAGGCCGGGACCCTGACCCTCAGCGGGCCTGTTGTGACTAGCGGAACCAGCGCCAATGGCCTGGTGCTGCAAGGCGCGGGCAACGGCCTGGTCAGCGGAATCATCTCCGGCAGCGGCAGCCTCACCAAGGGCAGCACCGGCACCGGAACGTGGATCTTGTCGGGGGCGAATACCTACACCGGTCTCACCACGGTCAGCAGCCTTCTCAACGTGCGGAACAACAGCGCGCTCGGAGCGACCACCGCGGGAACCACCGTCACGGCGGGCGGATCCTTGCAGATGCAGGGCGGTATCACGGTGACCGGCGAAGCGCTCACTCTGACCGCCGTCGTTGGGACGAACGCCCTGCCCAATGGTTTGGTCAACGTCAGCGGCAACAATGAATGGGCGGGCAGCATCGCCGGCAACCTAACCAGCGGAAACAACATCCGCCTGAGTTCGTCAGCGGATTCCCTCACCGTCAGTGGCAACGTCGCGATCACCAGCTCGGCGGCAGGCAACTCGCTGGTCCTCACCGGCGCGGGCAACGGCGCCATTTCCGGAACGATCTCCGTCGGCGCGACGAGCAGCACCTCGCTCATTAAAAGCGGAACCGGCACGTGGAGCCTGAGCGGGGCGAATTCTTTCGAGGGCGCCACGCAAGTTCAGGCCGGCGCGCTCAGCGTGGCCTCGCTCAACAGCGTCTCGGGCGGCAGCTCCAGCAGCAACCTCGGCGCACCGAAAACCGCTGCGGCCGGCACCATTTCACTGGCGTTGGTCGGCGCGACGCTGACTCCCGGCACCCTGATTTACACCGGCGGGGGAGAGACCACCGACCGCATCATCAGTCTCACCGGCTACACCGCCGGCGGCACCCTGCAAGCCGACAACGCGTCCGGGCTGCTGAAATTCACCAGCGCCATGACGGCTCCCGGCATCGCGCTCCAGGACAACCGCAAAACCCTGACCCTCGCCGGCAGCGGTAGCGGCGAATTCGCCGGTGCCATCGTCAACAGCGCGCTCGGCGGTTCCGGACTACTGGCGACGTCCATCGTCAAGGCAGGTGAGGGGATCTGGACGCTTTCCGGCGCGAACACCCACACCGGCAACACCCTGATCAGTGCGGGAACTCTCGAAATCGGCAATGCCCTGGCGCTTCAGAACAGCGTGCTCGATCCATCCGGCGCGGGCGCACTCACCTTTGCGGGCGGCATCAACACCCCGACATTCGGCGGGCTCACCAGCGCCACGAACCTGACCCTTGCCGCCAACGTCACCACGCTGACCCTCAACCCCGGCACCGGCGTCACCGCCACCTATTCGGGCGGGCTGGGAAGCGCCACCACCGGCATGAACCTCACCAAGACCGGGGCAGGCACCCAGGAGCTTTCCGGCGCTAACAGCTACACCGGCGCCACCACCGTGAGCAACGGCACCCTGGTGGTGAATGGCAACATCTCGACCAGCAATCTCACCACCGTCGAGAACAACGGAACCCTCGGCGGGGCGGGCATCGTCGGCGCGCTCACCGCCTTGTCCGGCGGCAGCATCACACCTGGCAATGGTCCGGGGATTCTCTCCGCCGGAAATCTCACTCTCCAGACCGCATCCACCTTGGGCATCGGGATCGACGGGGCCACGGCCGGCAGCGGCTACGATCAACTCAACGTCTCGGGCTCCGTCTCACTGGCCGGCCTGCTCGACGTGACCACGGCCTACACGCCCGCCAACAACAGCTTGTTCTTCATTCTCGCCAACGACGGTGCCGATGCCATCACCGGCACCTTCAGCAATGCCCCGGTCGACGGCGGCATCTACAGCTTCGGTCCGCAGGATTTCCAAATCAGCTACTTCGGGAATTCGGCCGCCAACACCTTCACCGGCGGCAACGACGTTGTCCTGATGGCCGTCCCGGAACCCGACGTCGTGATGTTGCTCGGTGGCTTCGGCCTGCTCGCCCTGCTGCGCCGCCGCCGGAACTGATTTCGCGGTGAACTTCAAAAATCTCCCCACCTCTTCACACGGTCCAGATCGTTAGTTCAATAGAGAATATTTTGGTTTCTAAAATGAATTGAAACGGCACATCCCAAGGCTAAGTTGACCCGCTGATCTTTTAAAATGCGGAAACTCCCACCCACCCGGCCGCGGCGCTGAACCAGACGCCCGAAAGAATCCCTGACCCATCCGCGCCGGCGCGCACCTCATCCGTTCAAGACTCGCCGGCTCGGGCCATCCATCCACCGAAATCAAAAATTCTCCCAAAACCGATCCAACCCAAAATCCAATGAAGTCCACCTGTTCCAACCGTTTCCTTTCCACCGTTTGCCAGTTTCTGGCTGGCCAAGCGATCATTCTGGGTTCCTTCGGGACCGCCAATGCCGCCACCTATTATTGGGATACCGACTCCACGACCGCCGGCTTTGGCACGGCGGGCGACACCTGGGGCATCAGCCCGGATTGGAGCACCAGCCCGGCCGGCACCGACACGCCGACGGCGGCCATCACCACCACCGCCGACCTCATCAACTTCGGCAACGGTGCCACCGGTCTCGCCGCCGGCACCATCGCTGTCAACTCTGTCAGCTCCGGCGACATCACCTTCGCCTCCGGCTCCGGCGCAATCGTTCTCTCCGGCGGCACGATCACCTTGGGCGACGCGGCAATCATCAACCTCAGCAACGCCACCGACACCATCAGCTCGGTCATCGCCGGCGCTGCCACCAGCCTCGCCAAGACCGGTGCCGGCACCCTCATCCTTTCCGGCGCGAACACCTACACCGGCGCGACGACCGTTGCCGGCAAACTGAACCTTCAAAACAATACCGCGCTCGGTGGTAGCGCCACGGGCACGACGGTGGCCAGCGGCTCGGAGCTGCAGCTTCAGAATGACATCACCGTGACCGGTGAAACCCTGGGCATCGCCGGGCACTCCAGTGCCTTCGCCCTGCGCAACATCAGCGGCAACAACACGTGGGCCGGGACCATCAACGTCAACACCTCCACACTCCTCGCCCGCATCGCGTCGGACACCGGGACATTGACCCTCAGCGACTCCGTGGTGGTCAGCGGGACCATTGCCAACGGCCTCGTGTTGCAAGGCGCGGGCAGCGGCTGGGTCAGCGGAATCATTTCCGGCACCGGCAACCTCACCCGCAGCAGTGTCGGAACCGGGACCTGGACCTTGTCCGGGCCGAACACCTACTCCGGCCTGACCACCGTCAGCAATATCCTGAACGTGCGGAACAACAGCGCGCTCGGATCGACCATTGCCGGCACGACCGTCTCGGCGGGTGGCTCACTGCAGTTGCAAGGCGGCGTCACGATCGCAGGTGAAGCCCTCACCCTGACCGCCGTCGTTGGCTCGAATGCCCTCCCCAACGGCTTGGTCAACGTCAGCGGCAACAATGAATGGGCGGGCACCCTCGCCGGCAATCTAACCAGCGGAAACAACATCCGCCTGAGTTCGGCGGCGGACACCCTGACGGTCAGCGGCAACGTCGCGATTACCAGCGCGGCGGCCGGCAACTCGCTGGTTCTGACAGGAGCGGGCAACGGCGTCGTTTCCGGCGCGATCTCCGTGGGGGCGACCAGCAGCACCTCGCTCATCAAGAGCGGAACCGGCACCTGGGTTTCAACCGGGGCCCACATTTACGAAGGTGCCACTCAGATCCAGGCTGGCGCGCTCAGCGTCGCCACGCTCAACAGCGTGACCGGCGGCAGCGCGAGCAGCAATCTCGGCGCACCGAAGACCGCCGCGGCAGGCACCATCACCCTGGCGTTGGTCGGCGCGACACTCACCCCCGGCAAGCTCATCTATACCGGCAGCGGAGAAACCACCGACCGCATCATCAGTCTCACCGGCTACACCGCCGGCGGCATCATCCAAGCCGACAATGCCTCCGGCCTGCTCAAGTTCACCAGCGCCATGACGGCTCCCGGCATCGCGCTCCAGGACAACCGCAAGTCGCTGACCCTCGCCGGCAGCGGCACCGCTGAATTTGCCGGTGCGATCGTCAACACCACGCTCGGCGGGGCCGGCCAGTTGGCGACTTCCGTCATCAAGGCGGGCGCGGGCACCTGGACCCTCTCCGGCGCCAACACCTACTCCGGCGACACCATCGTCAACGGAGGCGTTCTTGCGATCAAGGGTTCCTCGCTTGAGGATACCAACAAGCTCGTGATCGAGGGTGGCAAGGTCGAGGCAAGCGGCACTGAAATCGTAGGCAGCCTGTATTTCGGCGGGGTCCAGCAACTCGACGGGACTTGGGGTTCCAACGCATCGGACGCCGCCCATAAGGACGACACCCGCTTTTCCGGAACCGGAATGGTCCGTGTGACCACCGGCCCCCTCGTTGGCTTCGGTTCCTGGGTTACCGGCTTCGATCTCGCAGTCGCGGATCAGGATCCGGCCTCTGACCCGGATGCCGATGGCCTCAACAACCTGCTCGAATACACCCTTGGCGGCAACCCCGGCCTCACTGATGCGGCATCCATCGTTCCCACGGGGTCCAAAGACGGTCTCGGCAATTATACCTTCACCTTCCAGCGCAGCGACTTGTCGGAAACGGACAGCACCCAATTCGTGGAATATGGCAACGACCTCACGGTCTGGGGCAGCTATCCCATCGGCGCGTCTCCCGGCACGGCGCCGGTTGTCATTCAGGAAGACCTGCCTTCGTCCACCATCGACACCGTGACCGTGAGCATCCCGACACTTGGCGCGACCAAGTTCTTCGCCCGCCTCAAGGTCGGCAAATAACCTCGCCGCCTGGTTTCCCAACCGGCCAGGAGGGGCTTGCACCCACCTGGCCGGCAAGCGTGGGTGACCTCCGCGTCGACGCAGATCTTAAGATCCTCAAACCCGGTGACGTGGAACAATCCGCCCCTCCTGCTTGTGATCGCCCGGCGAATCCAACCAAGCTTTCGAAATGAACCCGCTCTCAACCCACCAGCAAGACCTGCCCCCCGCAGGTGGCTGTCGATAAGGGCGAGGCACACCATTGCGACGCTTGAAACAGCGGATCGTGGCTTTCACCCACCGGCATTGAGTCAGACGACCGGGCCAAGCGGCATCAAGAACAATGGCGATCCCTTCTCCCGACCCACCGAAAACCCCGGAGCTCGAGAGATCGCACCATTTCCCTCATCACTTCTGCGGATTCAGCTCAATCGACGCTGAACTCACCATGCGCACGGGTCCTAGCAGTCCGGATTTCATGAGGGGGGCGCCGGGCTCATCATGATAGAACGGATACAAGGTCCAGGTGAGGCGTTCCGCCTCCGGCAGCTTGAGATCCCCCAGCAGACGGTTCTTCCAGACGTTGGTGACTTTGATCTCCAGCTTGTTGGCGCCGGGCTTCGCGGCCTTCGTGATATCCACCCGGTAAGGCGGCGTCCACAGCACGCCCAACGGCTGATCGTTGACAAACACCTCGGCCAAATAGCAGACCTCGCCCAGATCCAGATACACCCGCCGACCTTCTCCAAGATGCTCCCGGCTCACGTTGACCCCTTGCTCATAGCTGGCTGTTCCCGAGAAATATTTGATCCCTGCTTCCGGCCGGTCGGTCCATGACTCAAGGCGATTGAAGAAAACCTGGCCCGCGGGCGCACCCCGCTTCTCCTGGAAGTTCACCGTCCATGATTCAGGCAGCGCCTCGGGAGCGACAATGTCATCGACCACCACTTCCGCTCTCCCGCCATTTCTGAGTTCAGCCGCGTAGGTTCCATTCTCCCATGCCGTGAACCGGAGGCCATCGCCATCCAGACAAACCGGTTGTCCGTCTTTGGTGAGTCTTGTCACGCCATCTGTCACGTCCGCCTTCCGGCGAAACACGATAAACCGTGAACCATAGGGATCCATTTTCAAGGGGACCGAGGTGACGCTGCCATCGTCCGTGTATGCCGCGAGAACCGCCCTGTCTCCAGTGACCGGGTTCCAGACTTCGGGCACCATGCCGGTCACGCGGAACGTGAGATTCACGTCTTCCGTTTGATTCATCTGATAGGATACAAAATAGAGCTCTCCATCAGGAAGCTTGCGGTGGATGTAATGCACGTCGGCGCTCCCTGCGCTGAAATCAGGCAGGAGGGAATCCCCTGCCAAGATCGTTGCAAAGGATTTGCCGGTGATGACCCGGCCCTTGCCGACGCGACGTTCGCCAGCGCCGGCCTCCGTCGGCCACAATCTGGCCGCGAGCTGCTGGATCTTCCGGTCGGCGGCGGGAAAATCATTCAGTGACGGCGAGCGGGACGGTTTCGGGCCGATCACGGTCGCGCCAGCCTCCACCAACTCGGCCACCTTTTCCAGCGCGGCCGGCGTATAGCGCGCATGCTCGGGAAGCACCAGGTAGGCGTAGCGCATTCCGCTTGGCAGGGCCACAAAACCGTCTTCCACCGTCATCGTATCAAAGGTCGTCCGGTCGCAGACATCGTAGTCATAACCTTTCGGCAGAACCGGCTTCATTTTCTCACGCGGGTCCAGCGCGTTCGGAGCGAAATACCACGCGCTGCCAGGAACATCTTCGCCGTAATAATAACATACATCGGCAAAGAAACGGCCCTGCCGCAACATATACTGGCAGCGGCGGAGATAGGTGATCCATTCACGGCCCGGCTCCCACCATGTGTTCGTGCGTTCAAGGTTCAGCCCGAACTGTCCGAGCCCCATTCCGGGCACGCGGTGATCGGGCTGGTGCACATAGCGGTGGAACACGATCTCGTTCATTCCCTTGCAGAACTGACGATCCCCGACCGGCTTCAGGATGGACGGGTATTGGGTGAATCCATCATGATGCCCGAATGAAGTGAACGCCTCACAGGAAATCACATTCTTGCCATAGACGTGGCCGGCAGCGGCCGCCTCCTTGGTATTGTCCTGGCCGCCCGGCCAATCCGGGAATTTCGCACTGGGGGTGCCGCCGAGCCAGAATTCACCCTGCGGGATGTCCATCATGCCCAGCAACTGGATCTGGTCGGACTGAATGGGGATGCCGATACCGGGAGCCTCAGCTGATACTTTTACGCCTCTCTCGTGGGCATAATCGCGGAATGCTCCGTAAAAATGATGCGCAATCAGGTCGCCGATGGTGCGGCGGTAATCCCACAGGAAGCGCTCGGTTTCATCCACGCTCCCGACAAAACGGCCGGTCAGGGCGACCAGCCATTTGCGCAGGTCATACCCGCGGCGTCCCTTGAACTCCTCGGGAAATTTCCGTGTCCATGTCTGGCAGCCCGACTCCCAGCTATCGATGTTCATCTCCACCATCACCTTGCCGACCAGTGGCCCCAGACGCTCGAAGGTGGGTTTTACGATACCTTCTTCCATGTGGAACCTGAGTGCCGCGACGCTCATCTTGTCCGACTCCAATCCGCCGGCGCGCTTCGATGCCGGGTGGATTTCGTCCCCGTTACTGGTATGGCCGAAGCGGAGGATCGTCCACTGCCCGGCGGGAAGATCGCAGTTCAAGGTGCCGTCCGGCTGCAAAGAATCGGTGAGATCGAGGATTTGATCCATCCGCACGAGTTGGTCTTGCGGGACGATCTGGGTGGATGGATTGGAAACCGGCGGTTGCGTGCGCTGGCGGCCCGCTTTGGTATGGAGTTGATTGAGGCGGGCGGATTGGAAATTCAGCTCGTAGAGTTTCATGCCGATTCCGGGAGACGGAGATGCGAATTCCAGCTTTACAAAACGCGTCGAGCGATCCGCAAACCCCTCGATGATTTCCTCGCGGCCTGGCATGAAATGGTTGCGCCAACGGTGATTGCTAAACAGCACCTCCCATGTGGTTCCATCATTGCTGGCATGGAGTCGGGTGATCTGACTCCTGCTGTCTTCCTGCATTTGCAGGCTGAGCGAGCGGATCGTGACGGGCGCTGCAAATTCAAAGATCACGGAGCGGCTCTTCTCGCCGGGTTTCCATGCGGGCAGCTCAACCAAGGTTTCAGCATCGCCGTCGATTGCCGCCGACCAATCGATGCCCGGCAGATCCGAGCTGATCTTGGGCTTGAGCGATGCCATGGGTTCCGCTTCGCCCGGCAGTGTGGGATAGGCCAGCACGGCGATGTCACGGTAGTATCCGTGGTTTTTCGTCGGCTGGGGCAGGGGCACGGCACCATTCAGCGGGCCTTTGACAAAAGCATGCCGCCAGACGATTTCCTGCATGGATAACTCGGGAGTGATCCACGGGCCACCGGCGACCCAACCGGCGCAGCTTCCCATGCTTAATTCGAGTCCCAGCCGCTCGCATTCCTTGGTTGCGTGCACCATTTTCTCCATCCAGGCCGGGGTGCCCACGACATCATCCCCGGTCGGAAGACCGGGGCCGCCCTGCGGCAGATTCACCACGTGCGCCCCCTTGTAGCCGATATTCTTCATGGCTTCCAAGTCCTTGGTGATTCCTTCCTTGCTGACGATTTCATTGATCCAATGCCACCAGGTGCGCGGTCCGTATTCAGCCGTTGGATTGAGAAATCCGGCATCCAGAGGCGCTTCGGACGCCTTCGCGATGGCAATTCCACAGGAAACACCGACCATGGCCAGCAGTCCGGATCGCGCGGCAGCAGAGATTTTTCTGTCAGTTATCATATTTTCGTTAGATCGATCGTTGGGGGCGCGGCATGCTCCCGATTTCAGCACACCTGCCGGAAACTGGTTCAGATTCACGTGCTTGGGTATCCTCATTTCTTAGGAGACCCGAATGGTGGCGGCCCTCACCGGATCCGCGGATGGATTCCTTGGTGAAATCCTACAAAATGAGGATACCCATCCTCCGAAACGCCGCTACCATGACCCCTCAGACCCGACCACCATCACAGTCACCACGGCTGCGGTTGGTCAGGATCCTTCAAAACCCTTTCCCCGACCAAAAACTTGAAAAATCCGACGATGACTGGGCGTCTGATCCGGACCAATCGGTCCGTGCGGGCTCGCAGCCACCGAGGATTTGCCTTGGTGGTCACGCTCAGCCTGATGATCCTGCTCACGGTGATCGCCGTCGGCTTGCTGACCCTGTCCAGCATCTCGCTGCGGGCGTCCACCCAAGGGCAGGCGATGGCGATGGCGCAGGCGAATGCCCGCCTGGCTCTGGTGCTGGCGATCGGCGAATTGCAAAAAACCGCCGGGCCCGACCAGCGGATCACTGCGGCGGCGGAGATTCTCCCGGCAGCCAAGCCTGCCGCCCCGGGCCGCGCCCGCTGGACGGGCGTCTGGGACACCAGCGCCTTCAACCCGGCCGCACCAGACACCAAGGCCTTCGTGCGC
>JBIPMR010000553.1:0-3587 GCA_044369025.1 Luteolibacter sp. | reverse complement strand
TCTTGAGCAGCTTCACCGGACCACCCAGCGGGGTGTCGCTCGATGAATGAGGGTAGCGCAGCATGTCGCCTTCTTTGGCTTGTTGCAGGGCTGCCTGGCGGGCGTCGTAAGCGGCCCACATGTCCGGATTCTCGGCGCGGGAGTTGGCGATGAGGTTTTGCATCCGCTTCATCGACACCCAGGCGTCGGCCAGCGCGTTCGGGCTGGCGTTGGTCCGGTTGCGGCTCATCAACATGCCATTGGTCGAGGAAACGAAATCCTCGTAGTTGATGAGCTGATACATCGCCGCCTCGGGAGTGAACGCGGTTCCTCTCTCGTTGGGAGTCTCGGAAATAGTTTCTCCCAGTTCGGCAACCCCTTGGGCCTGCTTCACCCGTTCATCCATGTCCCAGAGACTCCAGTTGTTGGCGTTTTGGGTGAAGAATGAAGGAACGTCGGATGGGGCCTCAGATTCCGCCTGCGCGGTGGCAGCTTGAGCCTCTGCCTGCCTTTCCGCATAGATCGCCTCCCCGTGCTCGTAGGTGAGAGCGATGATGACGCTCTGATACGGCCGGCGTTGATTGAGTAGGTCGATTTGCCGCGGCGATGCTTTGGCTCCGGTGTTCGGTTCAAGCTGGCTGTCGAGGATCTGCAGTTCCTCGGCGGCAATATCCACGATCTCCCGTGCCATGCCTGGCGGGACAGCTCGTGCCCATTCATTGGCGGATTCAAACTCGCCGGTGCGGAGGGCGAACATCCATTGGATCGCGGATTTTTCCGCTGCCGGCTGAACTGTCAACGATTCCTTGTCAGTTGGCTGAACCTGTAAGGAATCCTTACCAGTTGGCTTCTCGCTGAAATCAAAGCCGCGCTGTTTCTTGGTGTCGAAGCTGCCGGAGGTGCCGAAGTCGAAGCTGCCTTGGCCGCCGATGGAGGGGGAGGAAAAGAGCGCACCGATGAGGGGCTCCGGCTGGCCTTCGGTCATGCTCACTGCGTCATCGAGGGCTTCGCGGCGCGTTTTGAATTCCTGGTGGCCGGTGGGAAGCATGCGGGTCTTGCCGGGCAACCGCTGGATGTCGGCCAGCTCGTTCAAGCGGGCGTGAACGGCGCGGTATTCCTCGTCGGAAACGCCAACCATGCCGGTGCGGGTCTTCTTGAACAGCGCTTCGTATTCCTCTTCCTGCGCATCGGTCCACTCGGGGCGCGGGTAGCGTCTCCACCAGGTGGCACGCCATGGGCGGGCAGGATCGGAGGCGTTCTTGGTCACCACGTTGAATCCGGAGAAGTCTTCCGCGGGATTTCCCACCTCGAAGCTGATCGGCTTGTTCTCGGGGATGGTGGCAAGCCATGCGTCGATCTCGGCGTCGTTGGCCGCGTCCTTCGCCTGCTCTTCCTTGCCGATGCGGTCGTATTTCGCCTCGTAGGCCTCCTTGTCGAACTTGCGCAGCTCGCCGCGGTCGGGGCCCATGCGGTCGATGGTCCGGGTGAACGCGGTGTCGGGCAGTCTCCGCGGCATCTTGGCGGATCCGGTGGCTGGCTTGGCATCGAAGTCGAAACCGCCTTGATCGCGGCTACCCATGCTGCCTGAGAAGCCGAAGTCGAGCGAGCGCTGGTTGGAAGGGCTGGAGAAGAGCGAAGAAGCATTCCGCTTGATTTCGTCAATCTTCGCCTGCAACTTCTCCTCGAAGCCCGTATGCGGGGTGCTTCGGGGTTCTTGCGGGAACATCGACACCAACTGCCCTGCGGGCTTCACCATTTCCAGTGTTTCAAGGCTGTAAATTCTTGTTCCATCCGAAGGACGTAGGAATTCTTTCACGGTGATCTTGGCCATCAGCATTTCCCTGCCGCGCATGAACGGCACGGCATAGCGATGAACTCCCTTAATATGCTCACCTCCCTTGTCGTCAGGTTTGGTAAGGAATCTCACCGCATCCTCAAAAAGCTTGTCGAGATTTGCCACGGCAAAGGCGTGGTCCGGCCCGGACGTTGATTTCCCTGCTGCACTATGACTCAACATCTTGTCGAGCGCGTTGCGAGAAACCGTTGCAGTCAGCCCGTCATCTTTGTTTTCCAAGGGTTGACCCACAAACTGCTCTGCCATGTCACGCGCCTCTGCTAAGTTGGCCACCCTTCTGAATCCGTCGCTTTGCGATGGGGACGAGAAAAGGATACTTTCCTTGGAGGAATCGAACCGCTGGTCCAGCGGCACGCCGGTGAAGGGGGCGGCGGATTTGATCTGGGTGGGATTTGGGACCATCCACGTATCGGCCCCGTCCATGTCACGGATTAAATAGCCATCGTAACCAGCGTCCCATGCTTCATTCGGCGAGTATCCTCCGCTGTTCATCCATTCGGAGTTACTTGTCTCGTAAATGGAATCAGCATTGATATAGGCGGCAATGGATCGATTGCCATACTCCTCTGCGTTTTCTTTTTTAGTCGTGAAGAAAAACCCATCTTCCGAAGATATGAACTCTCGCTTGAAAGTGTCAAATTCACCATCGGTGCCGTGGAATACTGGCCCCACAATATACCCCGCCGCCTTCGCCCTCTCCTCCACAATCCTCTCAGCCTCCGCCGTTTCCTCGGGGGTGATGGTGTCGGCGTCGTGCTTGGCTTCGAGTTCGGTGTGGCGGACGGCTTGTGGTGACGGGCTGGAGAACAGCCCAGGCTGGTCCTTGGTCCCGAAACTGCCGCTCATGCCGAAGTCCATCATGCCCTGCGGCACGTTCTGCACCTTGCCGTGGGTGGTCATGCCCTCGCGCTTGGCGGAAACCTTGGCGATCTCCTCGCGGGCCTTGCTGCCTTCCGGGGCGGCCTCGTAGGCCTTGGCGGTGTTCTCGATGAACTTGGTGTTGGGTCCGGCGGGGAGGCTGTCGAAGAGTCCAAGCGGGGCGGTGTCGGCGCTGGCTGGATCGACCTGGTTGGAGCTGCCGGCGGCGGCCGCGTCCTGAATCTTCCGGTCCATCCTGGCGATGCGGGCCTCGATGTCGCGGAGTTTGCTGCTGGTGTTGTATTCCCCGCCATTCAAACCGGCGACGGCGCGGGCTTGTTCCCTGCGCCATTCCTCTTCCAGGGTGCGGAGATCGTATTCGCTGCGCTTGGCGAAGGATTCCGGGGTGCCGGCGAGCGTCCCCCACTTTTCGAGCGCGCCGATCCGCATGATGGGGCGGCCTTCCTCGACGGTGAAAACCGGCTTGGGCATGCGCTGCTTCTGAAGGGCCGTCTGCTCCTGCTCGTAGCGCCGGGTCTTGGCCTCGTTCGCCTCCACGGCCGGCCGCAGGGCTTCCGCCTCCATCGCGAGCTGGGCACGGGTCCGCAGCATCGATGCGAGGTTGCGCACGGGTCCGGCGGCCTTGCCGTTCTCCGAGGTGTAGCCCAGGATCTTGAGGGCGGATTCCAGGCTGACGACGTAGGCTTTGCCGTCCTTGGTGGTGACGTGGAACTGGTGGACGATCTCGCGCCCGGTTTGCATGTTGGTGGCGGCATCCTCCCAGTTGGAAACGCGCACCGCGGCATCCTCGCCGCGCTTGTCCACGGTTTCCTGGAGCGTGTGCTTCCACTCGTAGGCTTGGAGCTCTGCGCCGGAGGGACCGCGGTAAGGCTTG
>JBIPMR010000053.1:0-10984 GCA_044369025.1 Luteolibacter sp. | reverse complement strand
CGCCACCTGGTCCGGCGACAGCATTGCCTACTCCAGCAGCGCCACCGGCGGCGCGCTCAAGCTCGGCGCGTCCCACGTCCTGCCCGCCGCTTCCGCACTTCTGCTAGCCGGCAACAGCGTTGCCGGCCGCCTCGATCTCAACGGCTTCAATCAAACCGTCGCCGGCCTCTCCAACGGCACCGGCGGCTCGTCTCCCGTTGGCACCGGCATCATCACCAACACCGGCCCCACCCCGTCCACCCTCACCCTCGCGCCTTCGGTGAGCCGGACCTTCATCGGCACCATCCAGGACGGCAGCCAGCCCATCCACCTCATAAAGTCCGGCGCCGCCACCCAGATCTGCACCGCCGCCCAGGCCTACACCGGAAACACCACCGTCACCGGCGGCACCCTCCGCCTCGACCAGGCTTATCTAGCAGACACCGCCGGGGTCTCGATTTCATCCGGCGCGAAACTCCACCTCAACTTCCCCGGCACCGACACCATCGCCACCCTCGCCCTCGGCGGCGTCGCGATGCCGCCCGGCACCTACAACGCCACCACCCATGCATCTAACTTCCTCGGCACCGGCGGCCTCGTCGTCCCCACCAACTTCACCAACTGGCTCAACCTCTTCCCCACCCTGCCCGGAAACGAAACCTCCCCCACCGCGGATCCCGACGGCGACAACCTCCAGAATCTCATCGAATACGCCATCGGCACCCCGCCCAACGCCATCCAGCAGGACGCCATCACCCGCGCAATTTCCAGCCAGCTCCTCAGCCTGACCTTCGACCGCCTGCCCGCGCGAGCAGACCTCATCATCACGGTCGAAGCCACGTCCACCCTCGGCACCTGGACTCCCATCGCCCGCTCCACGGCCGGGGCGGCATTCACTCCGCTCGTCGCCGGCGTGCAATGTCTTGAAAGCCCTGTGGATGCCAACCGCTTCCGCGTGACCGTCACCGACGCGCCACCCGCCGCGGCCCACCGCTTCCTGCGGATCGTCGTCAGTCAGCCGGATTCTGCCGGGTGAGGTCGTGATCGGCGGGATCGAGGACCCTGACTAAAAGCGCAACGGCATCCACATCAGCACCGCAACCGTGGACAAGCAGGGCCGCGTGCATGCCGTCGCCTGGCAGAAGGTCCTTCGTCACCTTCCCGCTCTGGAATCAAACGCAGCCCTGCGAAACTCCGGCCTGCTAGACCCCGTGACGCCGCGCCCGGCGCCCGCGGATCCAAACAATCGCTGCGATGCCGCACCGGAAAATCCAATGGCTGTGAATCGGCCCCAGATAAGCGCGTTTTCCCAGATAGGATGCGCATTTTCATCGGGTAACCGTGCACGTTCGCAGCCACGCGTGATTGGTTCCTTCCGGGCGATTTCCCGCCCCGAAATGACCCGTGCCAATTTTCCCACCGCAAACAACCAAACCTTTCATGAAGCCGCCCAATCTCACATTAATCGCACTGGCGGTCACCGCCACGGCATCCGCCGCGCCGGCTCCCGCGCCGCTCAAGGTCAAGTCAGCCGCCGCCAGTTCCAGTCTGCCGAAGTATGCCGCCGCCAATGCCATCGACGGCAAGATCACCGACGACTCGCGCTGGGTCAGCGAGAAATCCGCGGAGCCGTCATGGATCGCACTCGATCTGGGAGAAAAACACAAACTCGCCGGCATCCACCTCTTCACCGGCTTCGGCGCGAAGGATGTCGTGGAGGCGTTCAAGGTCCAGTTCTGGAGCGGCGGAAAATGGGTCGACATCCCCTCTGCCGAAGTTTCGGGCAACAAGGCGGACGCCCTCGCCATCGCCTTCGACCAGACGGTCAGCGTCGAGACCGGCAAGCTCCGTATCTGGATCACCGCCGGCCACCAGGACACCGCGCGCATCAAGGAAATCATCGTCTGGCCTGCCGAAGTCGGCGATCTCCCGCCGCTCCCGAAAGCCGCCGGACCCGCAGCCATGGCGGGCGCCACCCCTCAGGATCAGATCGTGGAACTCTATCTGAACCAGAGCGGTTTCAACCTCGCCAAGCCGAAACGTTTCACCGCCCCCACGCTCGCCGATGGCACCCCGTTCATCGTGCGCCCCGCGACAGGCGGCGCGGCGCTCGCCCGGGGAGTCGTTAACAATCACATCGGGGATTTCTCGTCGTTCAATCCCGAGGGCGAGGCCGATTACGTCGTCGAGGCCGGCGGCCTCACCTCCGTGCCGTTCCGCATCGGTCCGTTCTGGCTGGAACGCATTTCCTATCAGGATGCCGTCGATTTCATGATCGACAGCCGCCACCACGTCGGCAACGACCGCAACGTCTGCCGCGGCTCGTTCGGCTGGCGCGACGACCACCACTTCGGCTGGGAACTCCACTCGCTGGTCCCTCAGCTTCTATCAAATCCGTCCGCCTACGAGCGCATGCCGCGCCAGGTCAAATACGAGAAACCCAAGGACAAAAAACTCTGGGGTGCCCTCGAACCCTATCCCGACGACGCCCCGGACCTCGTGAAACTCATCCACTGGGGTGCGGATGTCATCGTCACCCAGGAACTCGGCCACGAGCACCTCAAGGCCCAGCTCGCCTATTTCCTCTACGCCTGGCCCGCCTTGAAATCCTGGCTGCCGGAACAGAACTATCAGGCCGTCCGCGACTACGCCTTCAAAAACTGGGCGGATCCCAGGTCCGACCATCCATACCCCTACGACGAAAGCCCGGAACACAACCTGCTCGCCCTCAAAACCCAAATCGGCTCCACCAAGGGCTCGCTGCCTCCAGGCTTCTCGGTCGAACCGAATCTCCTGATGCATGAGGTCGCCAAGCGCGAGGGCCGGCCCGATGCGCAACTCTATTTCAATGCCGCCTATCAGCAAGCGGAGTGGATGGTCAAGGAACTCGATTGGAACAACCCGCTCGTCACCAAGGGCCAGCGCATGAGCGAGTTTCTCACCGTCACCGGCCTCGCCCATTTCCTCCGCGAGTATCCCGACCGCGCCCCCAAGGGACTGGCTGACAAACTCAACGAATGGGCCGCAGTCCTCGTCCGCCGCTCTGAAAATCTCTGGGATTTCCGCAAGCTCGGCGACGAACCGGACAACTGGACCCCGATGGGCGATTCCCCGCAGAAATGGAACGAACCCGGCAACGTCATCGGACTCCCCGCGCCGATTCTGGCAGCCCGTGAGTTCATCACCGATCCGAACGTCCAACAGCGGCTCGACGAGCTCGTCTGGTCACACCTCGACGGCATGCACGGCCGCAATCCCGTGGGCCGTCATTTCTCCTTCGACGCCCCGCGCGAGGTCGAGGGTGTCGAACACGGCTGGTTCAAGTTCTACCATGGCGGCATCGGCCGTCTCGCAGAGGCCCGCTTCGTCATCGACGGCTCGCCGAAGAACGCCCACTACCCCTATCACCCCGAGGTCGGCGACATCGGATGGACCGAAGGCTGGATCCAGTTCAACGTCTGCTATAACATCACCCTCTCCTACCTCGCTTGGGCGGAATCGAAAGTGGAACTCACAAAACAAGGCGACGAGCTCGTCATCCGTCTGACCGCTCCGCTCAATTTCGATTACAAGAAGGCGGAAACCGGCAGCGTCACCGTGGTCAGCGGCCTCGGGGACGAGGAGCGGGTCACCGTCACCGAGGACTCCGCCAGCTCGCCGACTCTCACGGGACGGATCAAACTCCAGCCTGCGAAAAATCCCATCAAAGGAGACAAAATTCTCCAATTCCAACCGGACACCACCATCAAGGTTTCGCACGGCTTCGGTTACCTCGGCCGCCACGCAACCTTGAAACCCTGATCCCGCTTCATGATCCGCCGCTCCATTCTAACGCTCGGCCTGACATCCCTCATCGTCACCGCCAAGCCCGGCGGCGGCGGCGCGCTCTGGTATGACAAACCCGCCGCAAACTGGACCGAGGCCCTGCCCGTCGGCAACGGCAGCCTCGGCGGCATGATCTTCGGCGGCACCCACAAGGAGCGCATCCAGTTCAACGAGCAGACCCTCTGGACCGGCGACGAAATCCAAATGGGCAGCTACCAGCCCTTTGGCGACATCTTCATCGACTCGCCGGATCCCGCCGAAGCCACCCACTACCGCCGCGAGCTGGATCTATCAAACCCCGTCCACCACACCGGTTTCACTTCTAACGGATCCAGTTTCACCCGCGAGGTGTTTTCCAGCCATCCGGACAAGGTGATGGTCATCCGCAGCACCTCTGGACCCACTATGAATTCACCGGCGACAAGCAGTTTCTCAAAACCCGCGCCTACCCCGCGCTCAAGGAACTGGTCGAATCCTGGGAGGATTTCCTCGTCGAAGGCCCCGACGGCAAACTCATCAGCCCCGCCGGTTGGTCGCCGGAACACGGCCCCGTGAAAAAGGGCGACAAGATCGTGCTCCAGGAAGACAACCGCGATCCCCAACCCGGCGCATCCTATGACCCACAGATCGTCTGGGACCTCTTCTCCAACTACCTCGACGCCTCGGAAGAACTCGGCACCGACGCCGCTTACCGGGCGAAAGTCAGCGTCATGCGCGAAAAACTGCTAGGCCCGAAGATCGGCAAATGGGGGCAGATCCAGGAATGGATGCAGGACGTGGATGATCCGAAAAACCGCCACCGGCATGTTGCCCACCTCTTCGCCGTGCACCCCGGCCGCCAGGTCAATCCGGTCAGCACCCCGGAGCTCGCCGCCGCCGCCAAGGTTTCCCTCGCGTGGAAAGACGGCTCCATCACCGGCCTCCGCGCCCGCGGCGGATTCAAGGTCGCCCTCACATGGCGCAATGGCAAACTCGCAAAAGCCGTCATCACCTCGGAAAAAGGCGGCAAAGCCTGCGTCCGCACTCACGGCAAAATCCAACCGATCACCCTGCCGCCTGCGGGAACCCACCAAGTCATGCCATGAAACTTCTCGTCATCGCCGTTGTCGCCCTTTTCCCATCCGCTCAGGCACAAGACCTCGACCTGGGATCGCGCGTGAAACCACTTCCCGCAGCTAACCGATTTTCCGTCCCCGGTTACTTCGTCTGGTGCGGCGCCCCCGTGAAAGGTCCCGACGGAAAATACCATCTTTTCTACTCCCGTTGGCCCGTCAAGGTCGGCTTCGCTCCCGGTTGGGCGATCCATTCGGAAATCGCCTACGCCGTCTCCGACAAACCCGCCGGTCCCTATCAGCATGTGAATGTCGCCCTCCCCGCCCGCGGCATCAACCCCGCCACCGGAAAAAAATTCTGGGATGGCGACGTCACCCACAACGCCAACGCCTTCTTCCACGACGGCAAATATTATATCTACTACATGGGCAACTACGGCGACGGCAAAAACTATCCGATGCACCGCAACCACCAGCGCATCGGAGTCGCCATCGCCTCCAACCCCGCCGGTCCGTGGAAGCGCCTCGAGCAACCGATCGTCGATGTCTCCGACGACAAAAAATCCTTCGATTCCCTCTGCGTCACCAACCCCGCCGCCTGCATGCGCCCGGACGGCGGCGTCGTCCTCGTTTACAAGGCCGTGCAAACCATCGAGGGCAAGGAAATGGGCGGCAACGTCCGCTATGGCGTCGCACTCGCCGACACCCCGGCCGGCCCCTACATCAAGACACCCGGAAAAATCTTCGAAGCCGAAAAACCCGGCAAACACTGGATGGTCGCCGAGGATCCATTCATCTGGTTCAGCAAGAAATACGGCAACCGCTACTACGCCGCCACCCGCGACGTGGTCGGCACCTTCACCGGCTCGGCGGGAGGCATCTGCCTGTTTCAGTCCGAGGACGGCCTGACCTGGAAGCCCGCACCCAAGCCCCAGATTCTCGAGAGCACCTTCGCTCTCGAAGGAGGCGGAAAAAGCAACTCCAACATCGAGCGCCCCGCCCTGCTCATCGAGGGCGACGAACCCACCTATCTCTTCGGTGCCACCGACGGATATAAGAAGAACGGCAAGATCAGCACCAACGTGCAAATCCCGCTGATTCCATAGTTCCTATAAGTCCCATGCTTATGAAACGCATCCTATCAGCCCTGCTCACCCTCACTTCCGTCGGCTCCAACCAACATCCGGACGCCCGGTGGTTTCCCGATGCCGGCCTCGGCCTCTTCATCCACTGGGGCCTCGCCTCGGTCGGCGCCACCGGCGACCTCTCGTGGGGCATGCTCGCCAACAAGCCATGGAAAGACCAGACCGTCACCCCTAACACCTACTACACCAAAATCGACCTCATCTGGTTCGACGGCGGCAAGGGCGGATTCCCTGACACCGGAGTCCGCCGCCTCCAGCCCGGCATCATCGTCAACCGCCGCAACGGCGGTGGCGGTGACTATCGCGACAGCGAGGGCAAACTGCCGGACAAACGGTTCAAAGGCTGGTTCAGAAAGCCAGCTTGCTGCGCACCGGCGAGGCGGTTTCCATCAGCTATCAGCATGGAAATCTCCGGATCACCTTGCCAGCCGCCCGCCGCTCCGCGAGCGTGGAGGTCGTGAAACTCGAATGACGGCGTGACTCCGGCCACATGGCCCCGCCGCCGATGATCAACCTCTTTTCACCCGTCATGAAACCGTCCTGTTATATCACGCCCATCGTGGCATTGTTTAGCATCGCTTGCTCTTGCGCCGCAGAGTCCACGCTGGAGCCGGACTTCAGGAATCCCCCGGTCAAAACCCGCCCCTACGTCTGGTGGCACTGGATGGGATCCAACTTTTCCAAGGAAGGCATCACCAAGGACCTCGAAGCCATGAAAGCCTCGGGCATCGGCGGTGCGACGATTTTCAACATCGCCTCCGCCGTCCAGGAATCCCACAAGCCCACCCTGAACAATCCCTGGCCGGACCAAACCTACCGCAGCCCTAAATACTGGGATGCCCTCCGCCACGCCGCCGCCGAAGCGGAACGCCTCGGACTCGAAATCGGCCTGCATAACACCGTCGGCTACTCCACCACCGGCGGTCCATGGATCGACGAGGAGAAAAACATGCAAAAGGTCGTTTCCAAATCCGTCAGGGTCGATGGAGGCAAACGGGTCTCCATCGAAATCCCAAGGCCGGATCCCACACGCTATGGCAGCTGGGGAAACACCGGCCGCAGTTTCACCCGGTTCCGTGACATCGCGGTTCTGGCCGTTCCCGCAGACGGTGATGTTGACCCCGAGAAGACCATCGATCTAACTTCCTCCTTCAAAGACAACCGGCTCGACTGGGACGCACCTGCCGGAACGTGGCAGGTCGTTCGTTTCGCCCACGCGCCCACCGGAGCCAATCCCCATCCGCTGCCAGACGAGCTCATCGGCAAAACACTGGAAGTGGACAAGATCAACTTGGCCGCCAACCGCTACCACTGGGACCAGGTGATCGAACCCATGAAGCAGCACCTCGGCCCCTACCTTGGCAAAAGCTTCAAGCATTTCCTCATCGACAGCTACGAAGCCGGCCCGCAGAACTGGACCCCCGGATTGCGCGAGGAGTTCCGGAAACGCAAGGGCTACGATCCCCTGCCCTGGTTGCTGACATTGGAAAAACGCAGCGTCGGGAATGCCGATTTGTCAGCCCGCTTCAAGTGGGATTACGACGACGTCATCCGCGCGCTGTATTATGAAAACGGCTGGCTAACAGGCCATGGGAAAATGAAGGCCGTCGGCATGGACCTCCAGTTCGAGCCCTACGGCGGCACCTTCGACACCGTGGAAGGCACCGCACTCGCGGACATCCCGATGGGTGAATTCTGGACGAGCAAGGGCGGCGGCATCAGTTCCACCATTGTCTCCGCCGCCCAAGCCGCCGGCCGCACGGTCGTGGGAGCCGAGGCATTCACCGGCCCGCCCACCCTCAGCCAATGGACGGAAACCCCGTCGTTCCTCAAGCGCTCGGCGGACGGCACCTTCGCCAGCGGCGCCAACCGCCTGATCCTCCACCACTGGGTCCACCAGCCCTTCGACGACCGCTACAAGCCCGGCATGGGCATGGGCTGGTGGGGCACCCATTTCAACCGCCACCAGACATGGGCCAAGGATGGCACCGCGTTCTTCCAATACCTCGGCCGCACCCAGGCGCTGCTCCAGTCCGGCGAAACGCCGTCCGATTTCGTGAGCGTCGGCAAATCCCAAGGCTCCGACATCATCTCCTGGCGCGAGTTCCGCGAGGGATTGAAAGTCCGCGACGGGCGCATCGTGTTGAGCTCCGGCCGCAGCTATCCGTTCCTCGGCATCCCTCACGACGGCCGCCTGCTTCCGACAGACGTATCGAGAATTGCCAGCCTGCTGAAGGAAGGCGCGGTCATCGTCTGCGCGAAACCCGGCGGCGCGCCCGGACTCAGCGGCTATCCCCAGAGCGACGCGGAGGTGAAGGCCTCCACCCTCTGGAACGACGAGCCGGTCCGCTCTGTTGGAAAAGGCAAACTCTACACCAAGGGCGACACGGCAGCGGCCAGCCGCGATTTCAAGATCACGCCGCTGATCCAGTTTCCCGGCGCATCCGGCATTGCAGGCACCGCCCGCCAGACCCGGAATGAAATCTTGTTCTTCGTCGCCAACGCCACCGACAAAACCAACACCTTCACCGCATCCTTCCGCATCGCCGGCAAGCGCCCTGAACTCTGGGACGCGGAAAACGGCTCGATCCGCTTCGCCCCGGTGTGGCGGCAAAAGGACGGTCGCACCGAGGTCGATCTCACGCTCACCGCCTACCGCTCGATCTTCGTGGTGTTCCGCGATTCCCCTCTGCCCGCCGACCATGTCATATCCTTGGTGCCCCAATCCTCCGGGATCATCCTGACCGCCGCTCCTGACGGAAAGGTTGCCGCCTCCTCATCCTTCGCCACCCGCGCCGAACTCATCTTCGCCTCCGGCAAACGCGAATCCATCACCATCCCGAGCCCGCCCGCCCCGGCTCCGCTGTTGGGACCGTGGCAGGTTTCGTTAGACTCACCGGTGGACCAAAAACACTCCCTCAGCCTGCCGGGGCTCATCAACCTGACCAGTCACACCGATCCCGCGGTGAAATATTTCTCCGGCACCGCCACCTACTCGCAGAAGTTTGAAATTCCAAATCTCAAATCCCCCGTCCACCTCGACCTCGGTCAAGTCCACGACCTCGCCCGCGTCACCGTCAACGACAGGGACCTCGGCGTGCTCTGGCAGCCACCGTTCATCATCGACATCTCCTCCGCCCTCAAGACCGGGGAAAACCACTTGGAAATCGCCGTCACCAACACCTGGCACAACCGCCTCGTCGGCGACGAACAATTCCCCGCAGACTTCGAGTGGGGCGAGGACCGCGCCGAAAAGGGCCATGCGATGAAGGCCTATCCGGAATGGTTCCTGAAAAACCAACCCCGCCCGGAACAAGGCCGCAAAGCCTTCGTCACCTGGTATTACCACCGCAAAGACACCCCCCTGATCCCCGCCGGTCTAATCGGCCCGGTCACGCTCGTCCCCCAAGCCGCATTCTAACATTCTTTCAACAAAGCACATCCATGAAACACCTGATCCTTCCCATCATCGGCCTGCTCCTCGCCGGCCAACCGGTTTGCTCCGAAGTCACCCACCCTCCCGCTCCGCCCCGGGCCAAGTGGCTGCTCTGGTATGACCAACCCGCGAAAAACTGGAACGAAGCCCTGCCACTCGGCAACGGCCACCTCGGCGCGATGGTTTACGGCACGATCCCCAACGAGCGGATCCAGTTCAACGAATACACCGTCTGGACCGGCCATCCACGCTCCTATGCCAACCCCGGATCCGCGGAACACCTGCCGGAAATCCGCCGGCTGCTCTTCGAGGGAAAACAAAAACCTGCGGAAGATCTCGCAGGCAAGGAATTCATGAGCCTCCCGCTGGGCCAGATGGCCTATCAGCCTTGCGGCGACCTCTGGTTCGACTTCCAGGGCCTCGACCCGGTTTCCAACTACCGGCGCTGGCTCGATCTCGACACCGCCACCCAAACGACCGAATACGAATCCGACGGGGTGAAATACCGCCGCGAAGTCATCATTTCCCACCCGGACCGCGCGCTGTTCCTGCGCATCAGCACCGACAAACCGGGAAAAATCAACGGCCGCGTCCGCCTCACCAGTCCCCACAAAGACTCGACCACCACCGCCACCGGAAACGACCGCCTCGTCCTCCGCGGCCAGGTGCAGGCCGGCGGCATCCGCTTCGAAAGCATCGCCAAGGTCGAGGCCGCCTCGGGATCGGTTAGCACCAACGGCGGACAGTTGGAAATCACCAACGCCGACCAGGTGCTCATCCGCCTCGTCGCCGCCACGAATTTCACCAACTTCCGCGACATCACCGGCGACCCCGCCGCACGCTCCGCAAAACTGTTGGAAAACGCCTCCGGCCAGCCATGGGAAAAACTCCTGACCAGCCATCTCACCGACCACCAGGGCCTGTTCCGGCGGATGGACATCGATCTCGGCAACACCGCCGAATCGCTCCGCCCCACCAACGAGCGCATCATCGACTATCGCAAAGGAAACGATCCGCAGCTCGCCGCCCTGACGTTTCAATACGGCCGCTACCTGCTCATCGGCTCCAGCCGCGCCGGCGGCCAGCCCGCCACGCTGCAGGGCATCTGGAACGACTCCCTGAAGCCCGCGTGGGACAGCAAATACACCTGCAACATCAACACGCAGATGAACTACTGGCCCGCCGAACTCGCCAACCTATCCGAATGCGCGGACCCCTTGTTCGACGCCCTCGGCGAGTTGATGATCTCCGGCCGCGAAACCGCCAAGGAACACTACGCCGCCCCCGGCTGGGTGCTCCACCACAACTTCGACCTGTGGCGCGGCACCGCCCCCATCAACGCCTCCAACCACGGCATCTGGCCGACCGGCGGCGCATGGCTCTGCCACCACCTCTGGGAACGCTTCCTCTTCACCGGGGACCAGCAATTCCTCCGGGAAAAAGCCTATCCGATCCTCAAAAACTCCGCCGAGTTCTTCGCCTCTTATCTGATTGAAGATCCCGCCACCCAGACCCTCATCAGCGGCCCGTCGAACTCGCCCGAACAA
>JBIPMR010000052.1:0-10990 GCA_044369025.1 Luteolibacter sp. | reverse complement strand
TGGTGGATGGGCGACATCTTGAAAATCCGTTTCTTGCGCAGCTTGAAGCTGCCGACCTGGAGGATCACCGACATCGCCTCCATCACGAACACCCCGCCGATGATGATCAATAACAGCTCCTGTTTGCTGCAGGCGGCCGCGGTGCCCAGCGCGCCGCCGATCGCCAGCGAGCCGGTGTCGCCCATGAACACCTTCGCCGGATGGCAGTTGAACCACAGGAAACCAAAACCCGCGCCCACCAGCGCCATCAGGAAAATCGCCAGCTCACTGATGTAACGGTTGTGCGGGATGACCAGATATTCGGTGGCCATGTAGAAATGCCCGGCCAAATAGGCGAGGACCGCATAGGAAAGCGCCACGCTGATGGTCACGCCGGTGGCCAGGCCGTCCAGCCCGTCGGTCAGATTCACCGCGTTCGAACAACCGACAATCACGAAGGCGAAAAACGGGATGATCAGCCAGCCGAGATTGATGATAGGCACTTTGAACAGCGGGAAACAAATCGCCCCCACCTCGATCGGGGTTTTCCCCAGCCGGTAGCCGGCCAAACCCTCGGACAGCTGCTGGGCGGTCGCGCCGAATCCCGAGATCTCGGTTTTGAAATAGATGAAACTCGCGGCCACCAGCGCAATGAACAACTGCCAGCCGAGTTTCCTCCGGCTGCTGATGCCGTCGGACTTTTTTTCCTTCACCTTCTTGTAGTCATCACAGAAACCTAACAAACCACAGGCGGCCATGCTGCACGCGCAGACGGCGATGAAGGGGTTCAGCGGCCGCGCGCAGACCAGCGTGGCGACGATCACCGAGCCGATGATCAGCACCCCGCCCATCGTCGGCGTGCCGATTTTTCCGCCGTGCAGTTCGGCGAGTTTGTGGACCTCCGCGGCGGTGCGGATCGGCTGGCCGACCTTGAGCGAGATCAGCTTGCGGATCACCCGCGGGCCGAAAATCACGGAAAGAATGAAGGCTAACAACCCCGCCGAGGCGGCGCGGAAAGTGACATATTGAAACAGGTTGAGGAACGAAAACGTATGTGCCCAGCCCTCCTGCCCGGCCGCTTGCTCGGCTTGGAAGGCGCTGAACCAGAAATCATAAATCGCAGGGAGCATCAGTTTCGGGGAAATGCGGCGTGCATCACGCGTTCGACGGAGGCGGTGCGGCTGCCCTTGAACAGGACCACGTCGCCGGGTTTCACCTCGCGGGCCAGCCATTCCGCCGCTTCATCAAGGTCTGGAAAATAGGGGGAGTCATTCGCGCCGCGGGCGATGCCTTCCGCCCCCTCGCCCACCGCGATGACGGTTAGGTTGCGTTTGGCGGCGAGCTCGCCGCTGCGGAGATGCGCGGCCGGAGCGTGCGCGCCGAGTTCGCCCATGCGGCCGAGCACGATGATGCGGCGGGCGCCGTTGACCACCGGCGTGTCCGCCAGGGTTTCGATGGCGGCGGCCATCGATTCCGGATTCGCATTGTAAGTGTCGTCGATGACGGTGGTGCCCTGATAGTCGAAACTGGCAAGTCTTCCGCCGGTGAGCCTGGCGTTGGAAAGCCCGTCGGCGATTTCCGCGGGAGAGATCCCGAGTTTCCAACCGACTCCGGCGGCTAACAAAGCGTTGGTGACCATGTGCCGACCGGGCACCGGCAGCGAAACCTCGGCGCTTTCCGCGCCATCGATGACCAGGGTGAACCGCGTGCCATCGGCATCGAAGTGCGGATTTTCCGCCCGCACCGAACCGCGGCCGTTGCCAACCGCGATCATGCCGGCGCGGGTGCGCTGGCGGAAGTAGTCGTAAAACTCGCAGGTCGCCGGCAGGAACAAACAGCCATCGGCGGGCAGCGCGCGGGCCAGCATGCCCTTCTCTTCCGCGATCGCTTCGCGGGTGCCCATGAACTCGATGTGGGCGGTGCCGATGTTGGTGATGATCCCGTATTTCGGCCGCGCGATCTCGCACAGCGGCGCGATTTCACCCGGGTGGTTCATGCCCATTTCCCAGACGGCGGCGGTGTGCGCTTCGGTGGCGGATAGAATGGTTAGAGGAACCCCGATGTGGTTGTTCAGGTTGCCGCGGGTGGCGGAGACGTTGAAACGCTTGCCCAACACCGCGGCGGTGAAATCCTTGGTACTGGTTTTGCCGTTGGAGCCGGTGACGCCGATGACCGGAATCTCCAACTGCTTGCGCCACCAACGGGCCAGCCGCTGCAGGGCTAACAAAGTATCGGCAACCTCGATCACCGCCGTGCCGGTAGGAAGTTCTCCCTGCCACTGGTGCACGATCGCCACGGCCGCACCACCTGCCAGAGCCTTCGCCGCGAACCCATCGCCATCGAAATTTTCTCCGCGCAGCGCGAAGAACGCGCAGCCCTGCGGCAGCGTGCGGGTGTCGGTGGAAACTCCGCCGGATGCGAGCGCGTCGGGACTGCCCGCGGCGATGGGGACGCCGAGGATCGCCGCGATTTGCTGGGCGGAAAGCGGTTTCATCGCATGTCGGAAATGGCCTGGGCGCGGTCGCGCAGGGCCTTGCTGGCGTGTTTGCGGTCGTCGAAATCGACGGTCTCGGTGGCGAACTGTTGGGTGGTTTCGTGGCCCTTGCCGGCGATCAGGATGATGTCGCCGGAGATCGCGCCCAGGACGGCGAGGGAAATCGCCTCGGCCCGGTCCGGAATGCTGCGGTGTTGCTTGGCGCCGATGCCGGCTTCGATCTCGCGGATGATTTGCAGCGGGTCTTCCGAACGCGGATTGTCCGAAGTGATCACGCAGGCATCGCTGTGGCGCGCGGCGGCGGCGGCCATCAGCGGGCGCTTGGTTTTATCGCGGTCCCCGCCGCAGCCGAAGACGGTGATCAAGCGGCGCGGGCTGAGCTCGCGCAGCGTGCGGCAGGCGTTTTCGAGCGCGTCCGGGGTATGGGCGTAATCGACGAACACCGTGGCACCGCCGGCATTGCCGACGTTTTCCATGCGCCCGGGAACCTGCGGCGCATCGACCAGCGACGCCACCGCATCGCGCGGGCGGATGCCGCAGGCGCTGGCCGCCGCAATCGCACCTAGCAGATTGTAAACATTGAAACGCCCGATCAGCGGCGCGCGCACCCGGAAGTTTTTGCCTTTCGCGGTGAGTTCGAATTCCATGCCGCGCGGGGTCTGGCGGAAGTTGTTCGCACGGAAGTCGCAGTGCACCCCGAAGCCGAAACGGATGACCGGCATCTTGCCGTCGAGCGAGTTGGCCAACTCGGCGCCGTATGGGTCGTCGAGGTTGATCACCGCCACCGGCTTCTTGCCGAGCGGGTTGAGGGCGAGCGCTTGGAACCATTCGGCTTTCGCCTGGAAGTAGGAATCGAGCGTGCCGTGGTAGTCGAGGTGATCCTGTGTTAGATTGGTGAAGATGCAGGCGTCGAAGCCGATCGCCGAGACCCGCTTCTGATGGATGCCGTGCGAGGAAACCTCCATCGCCACGCCGCGGCAGCCGTTGTCGCGCATCCGGGTGAGCAGGTCGGAGAGCTCGATGGAACCCGGCGTGGTGTGTTTCGCGGGTTCTTCGGTTTCGCCGTCATCCACCAGGATGGTGCCCAACAACCCGGCGCGGTGCCAGGCGGTTTTCATGAGGTGATGGAGCAGGAAGGCGGTGGTGGTCTTGCCGTTGGTGCCGGTGACGCCCGCCATTTTCAGCTCCTGCCAGGGATGGCCGGCCAGCGTCGAGGCCAGCGTGGCCAGCGCGGCGCGGCTGTCCGGCACGTGCAGCCAGACGGCGGGCGCGCTGTAATCCGACGGCTGCGCAGACTCGGCTAGAATCGCGGTGGCGCCGGCGGCCAGCGCGTCGTTGATGAAGCGGTGGCCATCGAGGGTGGTGCCGCGGATGGCGGCAAAAATCACGCCGGGCGCCACTTCACGCGAAGAGGCGGTGATGGCATGCACTTCCGCATCCAGCGATCCGGCGACCGTGACACGTGGGAGACAGGAAACAAGTTCGCGGAGAATCATCGGGCAGCAGTGGCAAGCGGAGGTGAAACGGGTTCGGTGGGGACTAAATTCATGTAAGCCGCCACCCGCGTGGCGATTTTACCAAAAATCGGGGCGGCGATGGTGCCGCCGTAACGGGTGACCTTTTGCGTGCGCGGATCATCGACGACGACCAGACAAACAAACGCCGGGTCCTGCGCGGGCATCATGCCGACGAAGGAAACGATGTAGGTGTTAGCCAGGTAGCCGCCCTTCGGGTTGTGTTTTTGGACGGTGCCGGTTTTACCCGCGACCTTGAATCCATCGACGGCGGCGCGGGTGGCGGTGCCGCCTGTTTCCACGACCTTGGTCAGGGCGGCGCGCATCTGGGCGGCGGCTTTCGGTTTCACCACCTGATGGATGATTTCCGGCGGGTAGCTCTCGACGATGGTGCCGTCATTCGCGACCAGCGCCTTGACGATTTGGGGTTTCCGGAGATTGCCGTCACTGGCGAGAGCGGCATACGCGCAGGTGAGCTGCAGCGGCGTGACGTTGGTGGCGTAGCCGAAACAGGCGCGTGAGAAATCGACCGCGTTGCCGGTGTTGCGGGCCATCCCGGCACTTTCGCCGCTGAGCAGGATGCCGGTTTTGCGGCCGAAGCCGAAACGGTGGAGGTAGTCGTAAAAACGCTCCGCGCCGAGCTGGCGGGCCATTTTGTAGGTGCCGATGTTGTTGGATTTCTGCAGCACCCCTTCAAACGAAAGCGTGCCGGCCGGGTGGTCGTCCCGCAGCGCGACCCTGCCCTCCTGATAGAAACCGTTATGGCAGAAGATCGACGTCACGGGCGTGACCAATCCCTCGTTGAGCGCGCCGGCGGCGGCCACGACCTTGATGGTGGAGCCGGGTTCGTAGATCGCCTGGATCGCGTAGTTGTAGCCGTTCTCCGCGATGTTCTGCTTGTGGTTGAGATCAAAATGCGGGCGGCTGGCCATCGCGAGGATTTCCCCGGTTTTAGGGTCCATCAGCACCACCGCGCCGCGGACGGATTCGAATTCCGCGAGGCCGGCGTCGAGTTCCTCCTCGACGATGGCCTGGATGCCCATGTCGATGGTGAGTTGCACGTTCAGTCCGGCGCGCGGCGGGCGCAAACTGCCGGAATTCCCGGGAACCACCAGCCCGCGCGCGTCGCGGCGGTGGACGCGCGAACCATCGCGGCCTGCCAGATAGTCTTCCATCGCGTGTTCGCCGCCGAAACGGCCGACCACTTTGACGTGGGTTTTCCCGTCCTCGTCCTTTTCCTCGATCTCTCCGGTGAAGCCGGTGAGATGGGTGGCGAGATCGGGCGAGGTGTACCAGCGTTTGATGGAATTTTCGAACTCGAAGCCCTGGATCCAGTGCTTGTCGATGGCATCGCGGAGGTGGTCCGCGACGTCTTCCGGCAGATCCTTGGCGATCGGCACCCACTTGCCTTTGCTGGTTTCAATCTTGTCGCGCAGCTCGTCGCGGCGCATGCCGAGCGGCCGGGCGAGGATGCCCACGGCGTAGGCGAGGTGCTTTTGCACGATGAGGTCCGCCGGCTGTCCGGCTAACAGCTCGCCGCGCAGCCCGTTGATGCGGCGGCGTTGTTTGGTCAGGTCCAGCTTGTCCCAGCCGGGTTCCCCGCTGGCCTGCTGATAGGCAAGCCCGTAAGCCGCGAGCTTGGGGTCCAACAGATGGTTCTTGTCCACGAACACGGTGGAAACCGGGATGCTCTTGGCCAGGGGTTCCTCGCGGCGATCGACGATCATGCCGCGCAGCGCGGGCAGCTTTTCAACCCGGTGGAACGCCCGCTGCGACTTTTCCGCGTAGTGTTTGCGATCGACTAACTGAATTTGCACCAATCTCCCCGAAAGCACGCTGAGCCCGATCACCAGGATCGAGCACAGAATGATGCAGCGGGTTTGGAAGGCGGAATTCACGGGCTAAGGTTCGGCGGAGGCGACGCTGTGGCGGTTGGCGATGGCGGGATCGATTTGTTCGACGGCACCCACCGGAATCGGCCGCAGGTGCGATCCGTTTTCCTCGATTTGTTTGCGGATGACGTAGCGGTTGAGCAGTTGGTCCATGCGCATTTCGGTGGTGCGGATGTCGAGCCGGTATTCCCCGACGCGGCGGTCGATCGCGTCGATCTCGCGGTTGATGGCGATCTGGCGGTTTTTATAAAACACATGCAGCACGCCGCCGGCGGCCACGATCGCAGCCGCGAGGATGACAGCGAAGAAGATCGACACGGAAGGACGGGATTCGTTGCGGCGGCGGTTCATGGCGTGGGGGCTAAAAGCTGGGCAACCCGCAGTTTCGCACTGCGGGCTCGCGGGTTGAGAGAGGTTTCTTCGGCGCTCGGGGCGATGGCCTTCCGGGCTAGCAGCCGGAATTGATAGTCCGGATTCGGCCGCGGTTCCGGCCACCCCGGTTCGTCGAGAAATGCGGTGGCACGGTGTTTGAGGAACCGTTTCACCATCCGGTCCTCAAGGCTGTGGAAGGTGATGATCAGCAGGCGCCCCCCGGGTTTGAGCACTTGGGGGGCGGCGGCGAGGGCGCGGGAGAGCGACTCGAGTTCTTCGTTCACCGCCATCCGGATCGCTTGGAAAGTCTTGGTCGCGGGATGGGTGCGCCCTTGGCGGCCGACGGCGCGCTCGATGCAGTTGGCCAGGTCGAGCGTGGTGACAAACGGTTTTTCCGCCCGCTGGCGGACGATCGCGCCGGCGATGCGGCGGGCTTTGGATTCCTCGCCGAGTTCAAACAGAATTCTAACGATATCGGCCTCCGCCCAGTGGTTGACGATGTCCGCCGCGCTGCGCGGGCTGGACGGTCCCATCCGCATGTCGAGCGGCCCTTCGCGCATGAACGAAAATCCGCGGGCGGCGGAATCCAACTGCCGCGATGAAACCCCGAGGTCCATCAGCAGGCCGTCGGCCAGTCCCCCCTTCCGGACCTCGGGGATGGTCTGCATTTCACAGAAATTGCCTTCCCAGGTCGTGAAGCGGTCGCCGAATGGCGCAAGCCGCGCGCGGGCGTGGGCGAGTGCCTCGGGATCACGGTCGATGCCTAACACCCGTGCGCCCGCCTTGAGGAACAGCTCGCTGTGGCCGCCGCCACCGAGGGTGCCGTCGATGATGAACTTGCCGGCACCGGCGTCCATCCACGCGGCGGTCTCGACCGGGAAAACCGGGAGATGATAGTCGCCGGCGGCGGGTGCTTCGGAAAAATCGACGGACGCCCGCGCTGACAACCAGCCAGGAGCAACGCAGGCATCCGTAGGATCCGCAAAACCCGTTGCTGTCCCGAGCGCAAGGTTCTGCTTTGTTGGAAAACCGGTCGATGGCCGCGCCGCTAACACACTCGAAGCAGCGCGGGCCATCGTTTCAAAAAGCGGGAAACACCCTGTCCCGAGGGATTTCAAACGCCCGGCCATGAAAAAAACCGGACGCCGCACCGACAACCAGCCAGGAGCGGTGCGGACGTCCGTTAGATCGGCAAAACCAGGTGCTGTCCCGAGCGCATGGTTCCACCTTTGGAGAAAACCTGACGATGGCCGCGCTGACAACCAGCCAGGCGCAGCGCGGACCATCGATTCAAAGGGCGCGAAAAACTCTGTCCCGAGAGATTTCGCACGCCCGGCCATGAAAGAAACCGGACGCCGCACCGACAACCAGCCAGGAGCGGTGCGGACGTCGGTTGGATCGGTTGCGCGGGTTCCTGTCCCGAGTAATGGCGCGCATCCGAATGAAAAATCCACGGTCCCTGACACCCGGGCGAAGGCAACCGAAGCCGCCGCTTGGCGGACCGCTTCAGCTGTCAGAGTTGAGTGGGGGGACAACATTGCTGCTGTGGGGTGTGTGTGGGTGAATGGTGGAAAATTTTTAGAAAATACCGAGGTCGTCCTCTTGTTCCTCGACGCGGCTCTCGATGGCGAGCACGACGTCGAAGTTGGCCTTGCTCCAGATCTCGAAGTAGATGCCGCGACCGGCGAGCACCACTTCGGCCTCGGCGAGGATGCCGGCCTTTTCGCTGAGGTCTTTGGGGACAAGCAGCTTGCCTTGATCGTTCAGAGTCACCTCCCGGCAGAGCATCGCGAGCTTGCCGAGCAGCTTGCCTTTTTCCGCCGGGCTCTTGTCGCTGTTTTTGATCAGGCCGACCTTTTCTTCGTAAGCTTCGACGCTGAGCACCTTGACCACTGGCATCTCGTGCGAGTTGGAAAACTGCAGAAACAACGGCACTTCGGCTTCCGGACGCCACGCCGTCGGGATGGAAACCCGAAACTTCGGGTCCATCTTGAAGGGCTTGAACCCTTTGTAGCGTTGATCGGTGGCGGTCACGGTTGCGTACTGACAAGCGCGTCAGTGATTTAGAGATACACCAAAATACACTTTTCCCGCAAGATTAATTTAGGAAATTTATAGCATCCACTTAATAAGTTGATTTCCAGTGATATACGACATAAAAAACGATTCAGATCCTCGAAAGAATCCGCCAGAATTTCCGGAAATCCTCAAAATTCCGGACGCACATTTATAAATTTTTACGCCGCCGGCAACGATTTAAGGCGATTATGACCTCCGGTGTACTTCAAGAGCTGGTTTGAAATCTCGGTGGCCGTGAGCCGCCGCTGCGGGGTCCGGGATTTGGCTGGGTTGACAGAGTGCCGACCCGCCCCCATGCTTTGCCCGCTGTTGCCTCTGCCATGATATTCAAAAGTCTCTGTCGCCACGCCGGAATCGGCGCGAATTCCTACCTGCTCAAAACCAAGTCCGCCAAAATCGTTCTGGACGCGGGCATGCACCCGAAACACGAAGGCTCCGAGGCCATCCCCCACTACGAATTTCTGGAATCCGGAACCGCGGACTCGATCATCATCACCCACTCCCACCTCGACCACGTCGGGACGCTGCCGGTTTTCCTGCAGAGCCAGCCGCAAGCGAAGGTTTTCATGTCGCCGGAAACCTCCGAACTGGCGACCGCGATGCTGCACAACTCCGTGAACGTGATGCAATCCAAGCGCATCGAGCACGGCATCGCCGAGTATCCGCTGTTCGAACACCGCGAGCTGGATCAAATCGAAGAATGCTTCGAACTGCGCGGCATCGAAAAACCTTTCTTCCTCGACCATGGCAACACCGTGCGCGCGACTTTCCACGACGCCGGGCACATCCTCGGGTCCGTCGGCGTGACCCTTGAAGCGGAAGGCAAACGCATCTTCTACACCGGCGATGTCAATTTCGAGCACAGCACCCTCCAAAAGGGCGCGATGTTCCCGACTGAAACCGTGGACGTGTTGATCGTCGAAACCACCCGCGGCGAGCAGGCCCGCGACAAGGACTACAACCGCAACAACGAAGAAAACGAACTTGCCGCCGCCATCGAGCGGGTGATCGCGCGCAAAGGCTCGGTGCTGATCCCGGTTTTCGCCATGGGCAAAACCCAGGAGGTTCTGGCGATGCTGCATCGCTTTAAAAAAGAAGGGCTCATCCCGAAGAAGACACCGGTTTACATCGGCGGCCTGAGCACCAAAATGACCCACGTTTACGATCGTTTCACCGATTCGTCGCGCCGCCACCTCGCCGGTTTCCGCTTCCTCAAGGACATGGACCTCGAAGCGGGTAACAAAAAACGCAAAGCCCCCATCCCCTTCCACCCCGGCTGCATCTACGCGCTCTCCAGCGGCATGATGTCCGAAAAAACCGTGTCCAACAACTTCGCCCGCCAAGGCGTGTTGGAAAACGCCAAGCACGGATTGTTCTTCGTCGGCTACGCGGATCCCGAGACGCCCGGCGGCAAAATCCGCAGCGCGCAGCCCGGCGATTCCATCGTGCTCGATCCCGCGCACCCGCCGGTGAAACTGAATTGCGAAACCCGGATCTTCGACTTCAGCGGTCACTCGACCCGCGACGCCATTGCCGACTACATCGTCGAGGTCGCCCCCAAGAAGGTTTTCCTCGTCCACGGCGACGATGGAGCGGTCGAATGGTTCCGTCAGGAAATCAGCCGCCGTCTGCCGATGACCGAAATCATCGTCCCGAAGCCCGGCGTCGAATACAAAATCTAACCAAGCCAAGCCAACCCGCCCCACCATGCTAGCAGCAACCACCACCGCCGCCTCCCAGTTCTCCAGCTTCCTGCCTCAGATCGCGCTCGTCGCGGCGATTTCCATCCTCATCGGTTGGTTGCTCAAAAGCCAGTTCACCAAAGCCAAGCCGGTCAAGGCCGCCGTCGCTCCTGACGCTCCCAACCGGGATCGCGCGAAAAACCTCGAAGCCGCCCTCGACAAATCCAAGGCCGCCCACAAGACTCTCAAATCGGAGTTAGAAGCGCTGCAAGCGGCGTCCATCCCCACCGCCACCTTCGAAAAAACCACCATCGAACTCGAAACCGTCCGCAAAACCCTCGACGCCGAAGCCAAGCGGATTTCCACCCTCGAGACCGACCTGAAAAAAGCCCAGGACACGATCAGGAGTCTCAACGCCCGCGCCAACGAAGGCGACAAGACACAGAAAGACCGCAGCTTCGCCCTCGAAAACGAACTCTCCCAAGCCCGCCAAAAGCTCGCCCAGCTCGAAGCCCGGCCGGATGACAGCGCCGTGCTGCACGCCGAAATCGAGCGGCTGCGCGAATCCGTCGCCGTCAGCTCACGCTTCGCCGGAGAAGTGAGAAAACGCGAGGCCGCCGCCGTGGAAGCCTTGGAAAAAGCCCAGGCCGAATTGGCCGCGATCGGCGATCCTGCCCGCGCCGTCGCCAAGGTTGCCAAAAAGGTCGGGCCTGTCGGTGATTCCGACCGCGTCGCCGCCGCCAAAGCGGAAGTCCTGCGCTTGGTTGAGAAAAACAAACAAGCGCCCCCCGCTCCTGTCGAAGAACCCGTGGTGGCCGCCGTCGAGGAGGCCGTGGCCGCCGAAGCAGAACCCGTCGCGGTCATCGAAGAGCAAGCTCCTGCAATCCCCGAAGAGGAAACTCCCGTCGCCATCGACCAGGAGTCGCCCGCCTCTGAAGAAACACCCGCCGCCAAGAAGACCGCCACGGGCGATCTTTT
>JBIPMR010000552.1:0-3597 GCA_044369025.1 Luteolibacter sp. | reverse complement strand
CCCACCCGGTTGTAGGTGATCACAAAAGGTCCGCGGCGGTTTTCCACGAACTGGAGGTTGCCGCCGATTTTGTTCGCCGAGACCCGCAGGCGCCCCGAGCTTTTTTCGGCCTGCACGTCGCCGTTGACGATCACGTTTTTCACGTAAAGGGCATCCACTCCGGACGGCGCGTAGGCATCTTTGAGCTGGATACTGCCGCCGACGCGGGTGCCGGTCCGGAGGAGGATGGAGCGGGTGTTTTCTCCCTGGACATCGCCGTTCACGCGGGTGACCAACCGCAGATCGACGAGGCGGGCTTTGTAGGCCTGGAGGTTGCCGGTGATGCGGGCTGCGTTGGTGACGAGTTTCGCGCCGGACTGGACACGGATGTTGCCCTTGATGGTGGTGCCGTTGAGCGTGCAACTGGTGCCGCGGGCGATGACGACGTCGTCGTCGATGGTGCGCGGGCCGACGTTGCCTCTGAGCTTCGTGTCGGCGGATGCGAGGGCGGCGGTCCCTAGCAGGACGGCGCCCGTTAGGATGGACCGCACGGGGGAAACCCGGAGGATGGTGCTGCGGATCGGCGGGTGGGAGGGAAGCGATGGTTTCATGTTTTGGATGGCGTGGTTGGTTTAACGCCGTTTTCCAAGCTAAAGGGGGAATCGAGGTGATTCAACCGAAAGTGGGATTTCCCTGGATTGTTGAGTTGGTTAGGAAGCGGCTTGCTTGTTGGAGACGGTGCTGTTTCTCTTGCCGCTGCATCAGCAAGCTATGGGCGAACAGGAACTCAACGATCTCGGCAGGCAGCACGGCGTCGCGCCGTGGAGAGTGAAAATCGCAGGGCAGCTGGACTCGCCCTGCGTCCAGCGGCTGATCGTCGCTTTGATTCTGGTCAACGCGGCGGTTCTCGGGCTGGAGACCTCGCCGGAGATGATGTCCCGCGCCGGCGGCTTGCTGGTGGCGGTGGACCGGCTTTGCCTGGCGGTTTTCCTGGCGGAGCTGGTGATCAAGCTGATCGCCTACCGCAGCCGTTTTTGGCGGAGTGGCTGGAACATCTTCGATTTTGGGGTGGTGGCCGTGGCGATCGTGCCCGGTGCCGGGCCGTGGGCGGTGTTGCGCTCGCTGCGGGTGCTGCGGGTCCTGCGTTTGCTCACCGTGATCCCGTCCTTGCGGAAAGTCGTGGCCGCGTTTTTACATTCCATTCCCGGGCTGGCGGGGGTGGTCGCGGTGATGTCGATTTTCTTCTACACCGCCGGGGTTTTGGCGACGCGCCTGTTCGGAGAGCAATACCCGGATTGGTTCGGCTCGCTGCCGGCGAGTCTTTACACCTTGTTCCAGGTGATGACACTGGAAAGCTGGTCGATGGGCATCGTGCGGCCGGTGATGGAGACCCATCCGTGGGCGTGGGCGTTTTTTGTGCCGTTTATTGTCATCGCCACCTTCACCATTCTCAATCTTTTCATCGGCATCATCGTGTCCACCATGCAGGAGCTCTCGGGTCTACCGGATGCCAACGCGGTCAGGACTGAGGCCACCGATCTCCTGGAGCGTCTGGAGGCCGACATCAAATCGCTCCGTGGGATCGTGGATCAGCAGCAATCCCCCGCCGACAAGCGGCCTCGCGCCGACAAGCGCGGATCCTGATTCCCATCGATTTGATCATGCCCTCACGTGGACGCCATCAAAGTTCCTCCAAGGAATGCCATCAGGTGATGCGCCGGATCGAAGCGATGGACGGCGTGGTGGGGGTGATCATCGGCCGCTCCTATGGGGGGAAATCGTTAGGCGCTGGCAGCCGCACCGGCTCGATCAAAGTGCAGCGCAAAGTGTCCGGCGGCCTGAAAGCGGTGACCCAATCCGAAAAAGGCCTTCAGGAGATTTTCATCCGCACCGAGCCGGGTATGGAGGATGCGATCGCCGCCGCCATTCTGTCGGGCTAACACGATCCGGCAATTTCCCCTCGCTTGAATCCTACGGCTCAAGGTGAAATCCGGAATCCAATGCCAAAACATTCAAGTGAGATCGCAAACTCCAGAAACACGTCAATGAGTTGAAAAATGGGTGCCAGTGCGGGGACCTCCTCATGCGCGGAGCTTCTTCGTTCGTTCTTTCAGGCTCCCCAAGCCCCAATCGCTCTTTCTTTCTTCCCAGGTTCTCCCCCTCACATCACGCGCAGCTCAAAGAATCCACCGCCGCGCCCTCGCTTGTTAGTCGGGACCTGTCGAAGAGTATTGTGAATCCATGTATTCTGACCCCATTTGCGCCGGATTTTCACGGCGGTCAGGAGGGCTCATCGCCCTGTAAGAGGGGCCCCGACGAGTGGTGGGTCCTGAAACATGGGAGTAAAATCAAATTTTGATCTTCAATAGATCCGATTATCCTGCCCAAAGAATATGAAAATCACCGTCGAACTCCCGGAAAACGAACTGGCTGAGATTTTTGAAATCACCGGCATCTCCAAGAAAGGTCCTGCCATCCGCAAATTGCTTGCAGACACCCTGCAAAGCCAACGCCGCGCCAGAATCGCCAGCAGATGGGCTGACAACGACGGGACTAACTTGGGCCGCAGGGAACGCCTGTAGCGGCGTGTCTATGACCGCCGTGCGGATGCGAACGCGCGGAGCCACACAATCGCCAAGCATTGGCATCGGCGCTCATCGAGACGCCGCTACAAGCGTTCTCATCCGCCCGAAAACTCGGAAGTTAGTAGGGAGTGTGGTGCCTCCTTATCTCAGGTGAGCGGCGGGTCAGCCAAACTCGTAGCGCAGGGCGGAGAGGCAGAAAAGGGTGGCGGTCTCGACGCGGAGGACGATGGAACCGAGTGAGACGGGGATGAAACCGGCGGCGAGGGCGGCGGTGGTTTCTTCAGGGGAGAAATCGCCCTCGGGTCCGACCAACAGGGTGGCGGCGGTGGTGCCGGGGTGGTGGCGGAGGGTTTCGCGCAGCGGCTGGGCGCCGGGGGCGAGGGAGGCGATGATTTTGAGGCCGGGCCGGGCGGTTTGGGCGGCGAGCCAGCGGTCGAAGGTGAGAGGATCGGCGATTTCCGGCAGGCTGTCCTGGCCGCATTGTTTGCAGGCTTCCAGCGCGTTGCGCCGCCACTTTTCGGATTTGCCGTCGCCGGGCTGGACGACGGTGTGGCGGGTGACCAGCGGCTGGATGGCGGCGATCCCGAGCTCGACGGATTTCTGGACGATGAGGTCCATGTTTTTGCCCTTCGGAATCGCTTGGGCGAGGGTGATCTGTGGCAGGGATTTCGGCGGAGAGTGGGCTTCGCCAAGTTTCAGGGAAACGTGGTCGCGCGAGGTGGTGAGGACCTCCGCCTGGGCGCGGCGGCCCTCGCCGTCGAAGACGGTGATGGTGGCGCCGGGCTTGATGCGGAGGACCTGGGAGAGATGGCGGGCTTCGTCGCCGGTTAGGGTGCTGGTTTGCCAGTTGGCCGGGGGGAGGTGGAAGCGGGCCATCTTGAGTTGAAGATTTTGTGACGACAGGAGTGTCGTCACTCCTTATAAATCAAAGAAGCGCTTGGCTTTTTGGAAGAAGCCTTCCTGCATCGGGGAATTGTGATCGCCGATGGATTCGGAGAAGGCGCGGAGTTTTTCCTGCTGATCGCTGTTGAGC
>JBIPMR010000551.1:0-3599 GCA_044369025.1 Luteolibacter sp. | reverse complement strand
ATTTCCTTTCGAACTTTTGGGCTCGTCAGCGAATGCTGACCGGTCCCACAGCTTCCAGGTCGATGGCTCCCTCAGCTTCAATGCCGCTGTCATTGCCACGGCGCCGATCGCCTTTCCGGCAATCACCGGAGGTTTTGCAAAAACTGGGAATGGTGTTCTAACTCTAAACGCCACGAACACCTACAATGGTCCGACTGTCGTCAGCGGCGGCCTTCTCCGTCTTGGCAGCTCAACCGCACTTCCTGGCGGCATTGGAGCAACCGGTGGATCGAGCGCTCTGGTTCTTGATGGTGGTATCGTTGCCCTAACTGCCGCAAGCGGTGATTTCACCCGCCCCATGACAACCGACACCGCGGGTGTTACCAACGCGATTCCCGCAACTTCGGTAGGTTGGGTGTCTGGCACCACAGGCGGCTTTGCTGCTTTCGGCGGAGACCGCTCCGTCAACTTCGGTGGGGCCGGGGCTGCGGTAAGTTGGAGCAGCGGGAATGGCAAGTTCGGGACCGGGTTGATTCTAGGACACAGCACTTCTGATAGCACGATTACTTTGGTCAATGGCATTGGAATCGGAAACTCGGTCGCTCGAACGATCATCGTTAACGACGGAAGCCAAGCGGTGGATGCGATCATCAGCGGCGTAGTCACAGGCAGCTTAGGTGCCACTTTTGTCAAGGACGGCACAGGCACACTCGCCCTGAATGGCATCAATAGCTACTTGAGCGACACCCAGATCCTCGCTGGTGTCCTCGCCGTCAACGGCACCTCCATCGTGGACACGAACAAGGTCACCCTCAACGGAGGCAAGGTCGATTTAACAGGAACCGAAACCGTCGGCAGCCTCTACTTCGGAGCGGTCCAACAGGCTTCCGGAACGTGGGGCGCGAGCAACTCCGGCGCGACCAACATCGACAACACCCGTTTCTCCGGCACCGGGGTTCTCAATGTCGTGCCGCTGGTTCTCGACCCCTATGCCTCATGGATCGACAGCCCTGCCTACAACTCACCACCACTCGGCACGAGCGACAAGCTCCCCACGGCGGATCCTGACAAAGACGGGATCAACAATCTGTTGGAGTTCACCCTCGGTGGTAATCCCGTGGTCTCCTCGCAGGCCATCCTGCCAACCCAGGCAACCGTCGGTTCGAACCAGGTTCTCAGCTACAAGCGCAGCGATGAATCCGAGTCGCCTGCCTCAACCCAGGTCGGCCAATGGAGCACGGACCTCAATTCCTGGACCGACGTCACTCCCGTGTTGGTCAATGAAAACGGCACAGCGCCCGACGACATGACCGTCTCCGTGCCGACCTCCTCTGCCGTCGCGGGGCATCTGTTCGTCCGCTTGAAGGTCGTCAAATAAGTCCGTCTCGCTATCGATCCCGCCAACCAGGCATTCCATGTCCACCACCCGCCACCGTTGCGGGCTTTTCACCGATCAAATGCCTGACAAGATGCCGCCATCGAGCGTGTTTCACGCAACCGCCGACACCACCGTGCCCTCCGGCAATTCCACCGCATTCCGCGGCAAATTGGTTTCCCGCGGAAACCGCTGCGAGTGGATCACCTTCGAAGGACTCGGACATTCCTATCACTCCAGCAAGTGCGGAGAGGCCGGGAAACGGGCGGCTACCAAAACTCGCAACGATGCCGGCACCTTTCTCAAAAGTCTCGGACTAGCCGGTAAATTCACAACAACAAACTGATACGATCATCACCCAAACTATGAAAAGCCTGATCATCCTGAACGCGGCGTTGCTGTCGTTCCTCCCGCTCCATGCGGCGGAAAAGAAACCCAATGTCCTCTTCATCGCCGTCGATGATCTCCGCCCGGAGCTCGGATGTTATGGCAATAAACTCATCAAGACGCCGAACATTGACCGCATCGCCGCGCGCGGCCTTGTGTTCAACCGCGCCTACGTCCAGCAGGCCGTCTGCGGGCCGTCCCGCACTGCGGTCATGACCGGCAAGCGTCCGGATGCCACCCGCGTCTGGGATCTGGACACCCACTTCCGTATCGCGATGCCGGATGTCGTTACGGTTTCACAACATTTCAAGATGAACGGCTATCACGCCGCCGGACTCAGCAAGATTTATCACCGTGGTCTTGAGGACGGCCGCTCGTGGAGTGAGCCGCATTGGTATCCCAATGGAACCACGGTCGATACCGATCCCAATGACTGGACCAAGCAGATCAAAGGAAAACACGCTGTCAGCACCGAGGAGTATTCTATCAAAGCGTCGGATAAGCCCGCAGACCGGCCAAACGGAAAGGCTGGCAAAGCCGGACCCGCCTATGAAGTCAGTTCCAAGGCCGATGACGAACTGCCCGACGGAGCTACCGCCTCCGAGGCGGTGAAGCGCCTGCATGAATTGAAATCCAAGTCCGAGCCGTTCTTCCTCGCCGTCGGTTTCCTGAAGCCGCATCTCCCCTTCGTCGCTCCCAAGAAGTATTGGGACCTCTACGATCCCAACCAAATTCCCGTCCCTCCCACCGATCACCTGCCGGAAGGCGCGCCGGACTATGCCGGTCACACCAACGGCGAACTTCACGCCTACCCGGGAACGCCGGAAGGAAATCCCATCCCGGCAGACTTTGCCAAGAAAATCCGCCACGGCTACTACGCCGCCATCAGCTACACCGACGCCCAAGTCGGGCGTCTGCTAGACGCCCTCGACAAGGAGGGTCTGTCCGACAATACCGTCATCGTTCTCTGGGGCGATCACGGCTGGCAGCTCGGCGAGCACGGCCTGTGGCACAAGCACACCAACTACGAGGTCGCTACCCGTGCCCCGCTGATCATCAGTCTCCCCGACCAGCAATCCGCCGGAAAGAAATGCGAAGCTCCCGTCGAATTCGTGGACATCTACCCAACGCTCGCCGATGTCTGCGGCCTGCCCGCTCCCGCAGATGTCGATGGTGCCAGCCTGAAGCCGTTCTTCGCCAACCCCGCCGCCCCGGCGAGCAAGGTTGCGATCAGCCAATACCCGCGCAAGGCCGGAAAAACCGGTGGCGAAAAACTCATGGGCTACAGCATCCGCGACGAGCGCTGGCGTGCGGTCTTCTGGCGCGAGCTTAACGGAACCAAGATCATCGATACCGAACTCTACGATGAGAAAAACGATCCAAACGAACTGGTCAGCGTCGCCGGAAAACCGGAGAACAAAGCAATCCTCGATGCCTTGGCGAAGAATCTGCCTGCCGCCATTCCGCGCTCAGAAAAGACCGCGCCGGTCTACAAGAAGAACAAGCTCGTCCCGCCTGCATCAGGTGGGGAAAAATCCGGGAAAACCCCAGGCACCGAGCCATCGGACCGAGGTGCCAAGTTCGATAAAATCGACAAACAGAAAGCCGGGAAAATCGCCCGAGCCGATTACATCGCTACCCAGTCAGATGCCGCCGAAGCCACCAGGCGTTTCGATAAATGGGATGCCAACAAGGACGCCATCCTCACCCGCGATGAGTTCGTCACCCAAGGTGGCAAAAAATCCAGCAAACAATAGTGCAAATCTCCATGAAACAATCCTTCCTCGCGGTCACCGCACTCGTTGTCACCTCCTTGCCGGTTCTGCAAGCTGCGGAAACCAGCACCTCACGCAAACCT